>NZ_JBBNAM010000272.1:0-55464 GCF_037994425.1 Phyllobacterium sp. | reverse complement strand
ATTGCCGAGAGCAACCAGTTCTGGGACCGGCAGACCAACCGCTTCTTCATGCGCATCGCCTTTACCGCGGCGGAAGGAACGACGAAGGACGATGTCGAGCGGGGGCTGAAGCCCGCCATCGAGCGCTTCGACATGAAGACCAGCCTTATCGACCAGGCGAAGAAGCCGAAGATCATCATCATGGTGTCGAAGTTCGACCATGCCCTGCAGCACCTGATCTACCAGATCCGCGTCGGCTGGCTCGATGCCGAGGTCGCCGCCATCGTCTCCAACCATGAGGACAGCCGCCGCTTCGCCGCGCACGAGGGCATCCCCTATCACGTCCTGCCGGTGTCGAAGGACAACAAGCGCGATCAGGAGGAAGCGCTGTTGAAGATCGTCAAGGACAGCGGCGCCGACCTCGTCATCCTTGCCCGCTACATGCAGGTCCTCTCCGACAATCTGTCGAAGCGGCTCTATGGCAAGGTGATCAACATCCATCACTCATTCCTGCCAAGCTTCAAGGGGGCAAAGCCCTATCACCAGGCCCATGAGCGCGGCGTCAAACTGATCGGCGCCACCGCCCACTACGTCACCCCCGACCTCGACGAGGGCCCGATCATCGAGCAGGAGACCGAGCGGGTCAGCCACGCGATGAGCGCCGAGGACTTCGTCGCCACCGGCCGCGATATCGAAAGCCGGGTGCTTGCCCGGGCGGTCAAGAAGCACCTTGAATCCCGCGTCATGCTCAACGGCCACAAAACCGTGGTGTTCTGAGGCAGGGAATCTCGCATTGGGACTGCCACAGCGGGCAGTCCTCCATGCGCGTCCCTCTCGATTGAATGCGATCGATTGCTCTAGGGGCGCAGAGCCTAAGCCTCGACCTCGACATTGCCGAGGGGCTTGGAGCAGCAGGCGAGGATATAGCCCTCGTCGATCTCTTCGTCGAGAATGCCGCCATTGTGGTCCATGTCGACGTCACCAGCGAGCTTCATGACCTTGCAGGTTCCGCAGAGGCCGGACTCGCAGGCGGCGGCGATGCGGATGCCGGCGCCACGCGCCGCCTTGAGGATTGTCTCGCCCGGCGCACAGGGCACGTCCATGCCGGACATCGAAAACGTTACGGTTGCACTCGCTTCCGCCGCGGCGGTGGAAATATCGTCCAGCATTGGTAAGACGGGCTCTGCAGCCGGGCCGAAGCTTTCCTGGTGATAGTGCGCCATGTCGAAGCCCGATGCTTCGAGCATGAAGCGCACGTCGCGCATGAAGCTTTCCGGCCCACAGCAGAAAATAGTCCTGTCCTTGAAATCCGGTGCAAGAAGCGGGAGCCTCGGCGCCTCGAGCCTGCCGCGGATGCCGGTCCACACCTGGCCCATTTCGTGCTCCTTGATCAGGAAGGCAAGCTTGAGGTTCGGCATGCAACTCGTCAGATATTCGAGCTCCTTGCGGAAGATGATGTCGCTCGGTCGCCGCGCGCAGGTGACGAAATTGATATCGCTCTGCGGCGCGCAATCATGCATCCAGCGCGTCATCGACATCATCGGTGTGATACCCGAACCAGCGGATATGAAGAGGTACTTGGCGCCGGGATGCTTGCGCATCGAAAAGTCGCCAAGCGGCCCGAAGGCCTTGATCCGCACGCCCGGCATGAGATGATCCAGCATCCAGCGGGTACCGATGCTGCCCTCCTGAGCCTTTACCGTCACGGCGACGGTAAAGGGCCGCGACGGGCTCGATGACAGCGTATAGGTGCGCAGCATCGCCTCTGGCTGAACCGGCAGTTCAAATGTCATGAACTGGCCCGGCTCATAGCGGAACCAGTTATGATTGTCCGACCGGAACGTGAAAGTCTTCACATTGGGCGCTTCCTCGACGACCGAAAGAGACTCCAGGAGATGCAACCGGTCATTCCACGGCTGCATCTGGTCGAGGTGCGGATAGTTCTGGGGAAGGCCCATGTTCATTTCAAGCAACCCTGCTCAGTTTCTGATCACCGGAAAGCCGCGTCTCCATGGCGTTGCTGTACCATTCGAGGAACTGCAGGACGCCGCCTTCATGTTCGACCGAATAAGGGCCAGGCTCATAGGCGGGAGAGCGGATGCCGAATGCATTTTCTTCGACGATGCGGCGGTCCTGATCGTTGGTTTCGAGCCACACATGCGTAAGCTCTTCGACATTGTAGTCGACGCCTTCGACCGCATCCTTGTGAACCAGCCATTTGGTTGTGACCTGCGTCTCGTTCGGGCCGAGCGGCAGGACGCGGAATGAAATCGCGTGGTCCCCGAGGATATGGTTCCAGGTCGTCGGATAGTGGTAGAGCAACAACGAACCGATTTGCTTGGCGTTGACATCGTCGCTGAGCTGACGGCCGACAGCGCGCTTGCCTGAAAGCGTATAGCTTTCGGCGTTATTGATCAGTGGGACGCGGGTCGCGCGATACTGGCCATCCTGGGCAATGCGAAACAAGCTTGGCAAGCCTACAGCCTCGCACTTGTCCCAGTGTGCTACCATTTCAGGATCTTTTTTCGATCCCTGAACGCCCGTAGCGCTCGGCGCTTCCGGGAAGGTCTTGCACAGTTCGGGATGATTCCCGGCGCAGTGATAGCACTCGCGGTTGTTCTCCCAGACGAGTTTCCAATTCCCCTTCTCCACGATGGAGCTTTGGAATGCCACCTTGGTTTCCGTCAGTCGGTGCGGCGCGAGATAAGGTTCGAGCAATGTGCGCGTCGGCGCGAAATCCGGCGCGATCTGCGCAAGGCAGATGAAGATATAGCCGCCGACGCTCTCGCAGTGCACCGGCTTCAGGCTGAACTGGTTCGCATCGAAATCGTCGCCCATCTGGCGGGCAAAAAGCAGGCGTCCATCAAGCTCGTAGGTCCACTGATGGTAGGGACAGACAAGCTTTGCCGAGGTCCCCTTTTCACCGGCGCAGATGCGTGAGCCACGATGGCGACAGGAATTGTGGAACGCGCGAATCTGGCCCTGGCGATCGCGGACGATGACGACAGGATAATCGCCGACCTGCACCGTGAAATAATTACCCGGCTTAGCAACTTCACAATCATGGCCGATAAACAGCCAATCCCGGTAATAGATGGTCTCCATGTCGAGACGGTAGTAGTTGGGATCTGAGTAGAAGGCCTGTTCCAGTCCGTAGCCCGGTTTCCGGTTTCGGAGGTCCCGGAGAAGTTCATTGCGAATATCCATGTCGCGTCCTCGCCTTAATCTTGCAAAGAACTGACTGGTGGTGACGGAGAAGAACGTCCGTACAGACAACAATCAATCGGCGCCCGTACAAAGCCATGCTCCTTGATCGCCCACCGCGATCAGTCGGTTTTCCCTCAGGGCTGGTTTCCGGGCTCTGGAGTTGCCTTTCGGGCTTCACGGCGCCTTCCCGGGGTGCACTCCCAGTGGCTGTTTTGCCGCGTTTTACTCCACTACCGTTGCGGGGGCAGCGCCGGGTTCTAACCGGCTTCCCAATTCTCCGCCTTCCCTAGAAAGGCGGCACCTCAAGTGTCGCGATAAAAGCATCCGGCTGTGAAAAAGGATAGGCGCGGAAACGACATCGCATTTACGAACGGCGACACGCTGCATTTCGGTGAAATCGCGCGACGCATGCATCGTGCGACACACGTTCAATCTGACGCGCCGATGCCGATCAAACCATGGGGCGGTGCAAATATTGCTTGATCGATTCCGGCTTCATCTCGATGGAGAATCCCGGCATTGACGGCGGCATATAGGCCGCGTTCCGGATATTGCACGGGTCGATGAAATGCTCGTGCAGATGGTCGACATATTCGATGACACGGCCTTCCTTGGTGCCCGACACCGCGACGTAATCGATCATGGACAGGTGCTGCACATATTCGCAGAGGCCAACCCCGCCTGCATGGGGCCAAACGGGGAGACTGTACTTTGCCGCAATCAAAAGGACGGCCAGCACCTCGTTGAGCCCGCCCATGCGGCAGGAGTCGATCTGCACGACGTCAATGGCACCTTCGGCGATGAACTGCTTGAACATGATCCGGTTTTGGCACATCTCGCCCGTCGCGACCTTTACAGGCTTGATTGCCTGGCGAATCTTGCGATGACCGGCGACATCATCCGGGCTCGTCGGCTCCTCGATGAAGAATGGTTTGACAAAAGCAAGCTTCTTCACCCAATCGATGGCCTCGTTGACTTCCCAGACCTGGTTGGCATCGATCATCAGAATGCGATCCGGCCCAATCACCTCGCGGGCAATCGTCAGGCGGCGGATGTCATCCTCAAGATCGCGGCCGACTTTCATCTTGATGTGGTTGAAGCCCGCATCGACAGCCTCCTGGCAAAGCCGGCGCAACTTCTCGTCGGAATAGCCGAGCCAGCCTGCGGAGGTCGTATAGCAGGGATAACCTTCGGCCTTGAGTGCGGCGATGCGTTCTGACTTGCCGGCATCGGCCTTGCGCAGAATGTCGAGCGCCTCATCGCGGGTCAGCACGTCCGTCAGATAGCGGAAATCGACGATATTGACGATTTCTTCCGGCGTCATCTCGCCAACGAGCTGCCAAACAGGTTTCGCCGCCTCCTTGGCGAGAAGATCCCAGACCGCGTTGACGACAGCGCCGGTAGCAAGGTGCATCGCGCCCTTGTCGGGACCGATCCAGCGAAGCTGGCTATCGCCGGTGATGAAATGCCAGAAGCGTCCCGGATTTTCCTTCACCCAGTCGAGTTCGAGGCCGATGACGAGATGCTTCATGGCGTCGATGGCCAGGCAGCAAATCTCGTTGCCACGCCCGATGGTGAACGTGAGGCCGTGCCCGGCGAGGCCATCCTTATCTGTATACAGCACGACATAGGCCGCCGAATAATCCGGGTCCGGGTTCATCGCATCGGAACCGTCAAGGCCCTGCGAAGTGGGGAAACGGATATCGAATACGCGAAGATCGGTGATGCGGGTCACAATATGCCTCTCAAATCAATTAATCGAAGCGGCGCGCCTCAAACGTCGGCGCGCGCCACCTGCTTCTGGTTGCCAAGGCCTTCAATTCCAAGTTCGATGACATCTCCCGCTTTCAAATAGCGCGGCGGCTTCATGCCCATGCCGACGCCGGGCGGCGTACCGGTCGAGATGATGTCGCCGGGCTGCAGGCTCATGAACTGGCTGAGATACGAGACGAGGAAGGCGACACCATAGACCATGGTTTTCGTTGAGCCGTTCTGCATCGTTTCGCCATTGACCGTCAGCCACATCTTGAGGTTCTGCGGGTCGGCGATTTCGTCCTTCGTAACGAGCCAGGGACCCGTCGGTCCGAACGTGTCGCAGCTCTTACCCTTGGTCCACTGGCCAGCTCGCTCGATCTGGAATGCACGTTCACTGACATCATGGACCGTGCAATAGCCGGCGACGTAGTCGAGTGCCTCCGTCTCGCTGACATATTTTGCCGTTCGGCCGATCACCACGCCAAGTTCGACTTCCCAGTCGGTCTTTTCAGAACCGCGCGGAATGACGAGGTCGTCATTGGGTCCGACAATGGCGGATGTCGCCTTCATGAAGATGACGGGCTCGGGCGGTACGGCCATGCCGGATTCGGCGGCATGATCGGCATAGTTGAGGCCGATGCAGATGAACTTGCCGGTGCCGGCAACGCATGGCCCGAGGCGCGGATTCCCTGCGACGACCGGCAGGCCCTCGACATCGAGTTCGCTGAGCCTTGCCAGCGTCTCGGGGTCAAGCGCGGCCCCGGAGAGGTCGCTGACTTTTCCTGACAGATCGCGGATCCGGCCGTCGCCATCCAGGATGCCGGGCTTTTCCTGCCCAGGGGCGCCATAACGCAAAAACTTCATTGCTCATTCCTTTGTAGATGTCGTAGCAGCGGGGCCGTGACCGTCCCGCCCTGCCCTCATTCTAGACGGTCCAGCCGCCGTCGATATTGTATGCTTGGCCGGTGGTGTAGGTCGCGCCGGCAAGATAAACGGCAAGATCCGCAATCTCCTCGGGCAGGCCGAGACGCCCCATGGGCTGGCGCGCGATGAACGCCGCGCGGGTCGCCTCGTAATCGCCACCTGCGCGCATGCGCTGTTCAAGCGATGGGCTCTCGACGGTCCCTGGGCAGATGGCGTTGCAGCGGATGCCCTGCGTGATGTAATCGGCAGCGACTGCCTTGGTGAGCCCGAGCACCGCGGCCTTCGTCACCCCATAGGCGAAGCGGTTGGGCACGCCCTTTACGCTGCTGGCGACGGACGACATGTTGATGATCGCCCCCTCCTTGCGCTCGAGCATTCCCGGCAGCACCGCCCTGATCGTGCGGATCATCGCCCGGACGTTGAGATCGAGGGCAAAGTCGAGATCAGCGTCCGGCATCTCGAGGATCGAGCCACCATGAACAAATCCGGCGCAGTTGAACAGGACATCGACCGCGCCTATATCGCCGATCACCGCGTTGACTTCATCGGTGTTCAGCACATCGAGTTTGCGCGGAGTGATATTGGCCTCCTTGGGCAAAGCATCGAGAAGTTGCTGGTTAATGTCGGTGGCGTGAACGATCGCGCCTTCGCGAACGAAGGCGAGGACCGATGCCCGGCCGATACCCTGCCCCGCCGCCGTGATGAGAACGCGCTTGCCCGCAAGCTTGCCTGTCATTTCAAACCTCCATTTCGACACTCGTCATGTCTGTCATGCACCCGATGCCTTGCGCTCGGCAATCAGGATGTGATCGGCGGCAAGAACCACCTCGTCGCGTTGGTTGAGGACTTCACAGCGTTCGACCACGCGGCCGCTGCCCTGTCGTTTCGGGTCGTCTTCCTTGGCACTGATGGTCACCCGTGTTCGAATCGTATCGCCGATGAATACCGGCCTTACGAACCGCAGCCGGTCATAGCCATAGGAAAATGCCACCGGATTGATCAGGCTGGCAGTGAGCCCGACACCGATCGAAAAGATCATCGTGCCATGCGCAACGCGCTGGCCGAACGGCGTCGTCTTGGCAAATTCGGCGTCCATGTGATGGGGGAAGAAATCGCCGGTATGACCGGCGTGTACCACGAAGTCGGTTTCGGTGATCGTCCGCCCGGACGTAACGCGAACATGGTCAAGTTCATAGTCCTCGAAGTATATTGCCTGTTCGGCCATTCACGCCTCCGCCAATTTTGCCAGCGGCGTCGCCGGTGCGGCGCTGGATTGATAGGCCGCCTCGACCAGCGCCATTGTCTGCCAGCCATCCTCGACGGAGCTGACCAATTCCTTGTCTTCGCCACTGGCGAAGCGCTGCAGATTGGCCATGCGTCCGACGAAAGCGTCTGGGAACCATGCTCCCGTGAGCGGGACGTCAACCCAGTCCGAAGTCCCTTTCGGATGTATCATCAGAACATCCGGCTCGCCGCGCGGATAGTCGAGATTGACCCCGAGCTTGACGTAGGCGGCGCCTTCGGTGCCGCAGATCCTGAACTCGCAGGCCTGGAACTTGCGGCCGAACTTGTGATCGTGGTTGATCGAAAGCCCACAGCGAACTGTGTCGCCGTAATCAAGAATAGCGCTTGTCCGCGTCTGCGCCACCTTGTGGTTCGGATGACCCAGCGTCTTGGCGTGAACGCCAAGCGGGTTACCGAGAACTTGCCGGATAAGATCGATATAATGAATCGAATGCATGGCGATTTCCACCCGGGGCAGTCCTGCCAAGAACGGCCAGAGCGACCAGGGCGTATCGAGGGCGAGCCAGGCGTCGAAATCGATGACGTCCCCGAGCCATCCTTGCGCGATCGCATCCTTCAGTGCCAGCATCATCGGCGCGAACCGCAGCTGGAAGTTGACGGCGGCAGTGATATTGCGCTCGCGGCAAATCTTCAGGATTTCGGACGCTTCCCTAAGATCGCTGCCCATCGGCTTCTGGATCAGCGCGAACGATCCCTCCGGCAGGGCATTCAGCACGTCCGCATGTCGTGAAGGCGGGGTCGCCAGATCGAAGATTGCATTCTCCACGGCAGCCGCTTCGGCAATTGAGGCGTAACCGTCCACACCCCATTGGTCCGCGAGCTTGCGCGCCTTGTCGAGGTCCGGGTCGAACAATCCGGCAATCGGAAAGCCTCCCTTCCGATAGGCTGGGTAGTGGGCATCGCCGACAATGCTCCCGGCGCCGAAGGTCACGATCGGCCTCGGTTTCGCCGGCAATGGCCAGCTTTGCTGCAGGGTTGCGGGATCAAAACTCATCACAATTCCTCATCAGTCGAGATGGAAGACGTCTTCCATCATCGCCCACCACTCGCCTTCGGCCCGGCTTTCGAGCGGCACCTGGCAGGGCATGCACACGGCCCACCACTCCTTGTTTTTTGGGTCGGTGGCCATTTTCGCCATGTCGGCGGCAAAATCCGTCCCATGATATTCCCAGGTGCCGAACAGGACGTTTTCCGGCTCGCGCAGGAAGATCGTGTAATTGCGGATGTTGCAGCTCGAAATGAGCGCCAGGATTTCCGGCCAGACGGCGGCATGCAAGCGCTTGTATTCCGCGACCTTGTCGGCGTTGAGCCCGATCATCATTCCCATGCGTTGCATCGTCAGACCCTTATCTCGGTCGTGAATTCGTCGACGCTTCGACCCTTCACGGCATCCCAGTCCCAATCGATGCCGATGCCGGGTTCGGATGGCGCCACCGCATGACCGTTTTCGATGCGCATCTGGGTGTGGGTGAGGTCGTCGAGTTGCGGGATATATTCGACATATTTGCCGTTCTGGATCGCGCAGGTCAGGCTGACATGCAGTTCCATCAGGAAGTGCGGGCAAACCGGCATATCGAAGGCTTCGGCCGTGTGCGCAACCTTGAGCCACGGGGTGATCCCGCCGATGCGCCCGACGTCCACCTGGACGATCGAGCATGCACGCTTTTGCATATACTCGCGGAAGTGACGGATAGAATAAAGCGACTCGCCGATTGCGACGGGCGTTGCCGTTGCCGCTGATAGCCGCACGTGACCATCAATGTCGTCGGCCGGCAACGGCTCTTCGAGCCAGGCGAGATCGACGTCGCGCAAAACCTGCGAACGGCGGATCGCCTCGTCGAGCGTGAAGCCCTGATTGGCGTCCGTCATGATTTCGAAACCGGAGCCAACCGCATCGCGGACCGCTGACAGGCGGTCGAGATCCTCCGAACCGTGCGGCCGGCCGATTTTTACCTTTGCGCCTCTGAAACCCTTGGCCTGCGCCTCCAGGGCATCGTCGACCAGCGCCTGTTTCTCGATATGAAGCCAGCCGCCTTCCGTCGTATAGAGCGGGCAGCGATCCTTTGCGCCCCCGGCAAGCTTCCACAGCGGCAGGCTCTGCTTCTTTGCCCTCAGATCCCACAGCGCGGTGTCGACTGCCGCGAGGGCAATCGCAGTGATGGCACCGATCGTCGTTGCGTGCGTCGCAAACTCGAGATCGCGCCAGATTGCCTCGATCCGGTCGGCATCCTTGCCGAGAATGCGGGGGACGAGATGATCGGAAAGAAGGCGCATGACAGAGGAGCCACCCGTTCCGATCGTATAGCTGTAGCCGGTGCCGGTCGCCCCATCGCTGTCGGTGATCGTGACGATCGGCGTTTCCTGGCTGACAAAGCTTTGGATCGCATCGGTCCGCAGGACTTTCGGTGGCAAGTCCACCATGCGCAATTCTACACGTTCTATCTTGGCCATCGTGTCAGCTCCGCAAGGTTTTGCCGGTTTCCGGCGAGAAGAGATGCGCCTGGGACAGGTCGAAACTGAACTTTACCACCTCGCCGCTGCCGATCGATCGTGGATTGAGCATGCGCGATACCCATTCGCGTTGACCCATTGTGATAAAGAGCAGTGTTTCATTGCCGAGCGGCTCCGTGATCGACACCGGCAATTCCAGTTCATGGACGTCGGTGGCTTCGCCGGAATTGAGACCGTGGCCGGTTGGGTAGACATCATCGGGACGCAGACCGAAAATCACCTTGTCACCAGCTGCCACCTTGGTGCGGAACTCGGCAGGAAGCGGCAGGCTCTGGCCACCTTCGAAGATAAGCCGGCCGTCAGCCACGCTGGCCTCGTTGAGGTTCATCGGCGGCGAGCCGATAAACCCCGCGACAAAGCGGGTCGCCGGGCGCTTGAATACCTCCTCCGGCGTTCCGACCTGTTCGATATAACCGTCGCGCATGATCACGATGCGGTCCGAAAGCGTCATCGCCTCGACTTGATCATGCGTCACATAGATCATGGTCGACTGCACCTTGTTGTGCAGGCGCTTGATTTCAGTGCGCACCTGTGTGCGCAGCTTGGCATCGAGGTTGGAAAGCGGCTCGTCGAACAGGAAGACGTCCGGCTGGCGTACGATTGCCCGCCCCATCGCGACGCGCTGGCGCTGACCGCCCGAGAGCTGCGACGGCCGGCGATCCATATATTTGCCAAGGTCGAGGATCTGCGCCGCCTCGTTGACGCGCGCATCGATCTCGCTTTGCGCGACTTTGCCGATCTTCAGCGAGAAGCCCATGTTCTCCCGCACAGTCATATGCGGATAGAGTGCATAGGACTGAAACACCATCGAAATATTGCGCGCTCGCGGCGGCAGATCGTTGACGGGCTTGCCGCCGATCTCGATCAAGCCGTCACTGATGTCCTCAAGTCCGGCAATCATCCTCAGCGTGGTCGACTTGCCGCAGCCGGATGGACCGACCAGCGCGATGAACTCGCGATCCTTGACCTCAAGATCGATGCCGTGCACCACGTCGACATTGCCGTAGCGCTTGACGAGCTTTTTGAGTGTTACGGGAGCCATGCCAACTAACCTTTCACCGCGCCGAACGTCAGTCCGGACACGAGATGCTTCTGAATGATGAACGTGAGGGTGAGCGCCGGGATGATCATGACGACCGCAAGCGCGCACATGCCGCGCCAGTCGATGGTGAATTCCGACGTGTAGTCCAGGAGACCCACGGGTAACGTCTTCGAGTTGACCGAACGGGTGATCTGCGAGGCAAGCGCATATTCATTCCACGACGTGAGAAATGCGAAGATTCCAGCGGAGGCGATGCCTGGGCCAGCCAGCGGAAATTCCACCTGCCAGAAGGCTTCCCATCGCGTGCAGCCGTCGATCTGCGCTGCCTCGGCAAGGTCCTTCGGCACCTGGCGGAAGAAGCCGTCGATCAGCCAGATTGTGAAAGGCACGTTCAGCGCCACATAAATAAGGATCATCGCGAAATGCGTATCGATGATGCCGATGCGGGCGAAGATCATGAAAAGCGGCAATGACAGGGCGATACCCGGTACCGCGCGCGTTAGCATGAAGCCGAGGAATATGCCGGATTTGCCCTTGAACTTGTAGCGGGCAAAGGCATAGCCGCCGGCTGTACCGACGACCAGTGCGATGATCGTCGACGTTATCGAAATGATCAGCGAATTACGGAAATAGTCGACGACTGGAATGCCGCCTTGCCCAGCTCCGCCAAACATGGCGCGGTAAGCATCGAATGACAGGTCCTGGGGGATCCACACGGGCGGTTTCGCCATGATCTCGACAGTGGGCCGCAGCGAACTCAGGACGATCCAGAGCCCCGGCAGGCAGATGACCATCATCGCCAGGAACAGGCCGACGAGGTGCGCGAGCTTCAGCGCGCGGCGTTTCAATCGGTGGGATGTATTCAGATCCATTTTACCACTCCGCTCCGATCTGCTGGCGCGCAGCCGCAAGTTTCCTGAAGAAATACACAGTGAAAAGGATCGACAGCAGGATCGAGATATACGCCATGGCATTGGCAAAACCCATGCGCCCGTCGCTATAGGCTGTGCGTCCGACGAGGGTCCACAAGAGTTCGGTGCGTTTCGCCGGGCCGCCATCGGTCATGATCTTGACGATGTCATAGGCGCGGGCGACGTCGAGCGAGCGAATGGTCATTGCGATGAACGCAAACGGCATCAAGTATGGCCACGTGACAAAGCGGAACGTCTGCCACGGCGTACATCCATCCACACGCGCCGCTTCGATCGGCTCCTGCGGCATCGCGAGAAGGCCGGCGAGGATCAAGATGGCGAACACCGACGTCGACGACCAGATTTCCGCGACGATGATAGAGAACAATGCGAGGTTACCATCGATCAGCCAAGGTATGGCATTGGTGGCAAGGCCGAGTGATTGCAGCGCGTTGTTGATGAATCCGACATTGTCATTGAACAGAAACTTGAACTGGAAGCCAACGAGTACCGGCGAGAACATCATCGGAAACATCATCAATGTGCGCAGGAGCCGCTGTCCACGGGTTGCCTTGTTGACCAGCATTGCCAACCCGAGCCCGAGCAGCATCTCCGCATTGAGCGCAATGGTCAAAAGCAGCACAGTACGCCCAAACGCCGCCCAAAACTCATAGCTGGTGAGCGCGCTGATATAGTTTCTGAAACCGATAATAATCCAGATCGTCTCCGGCTTCGTCAGCCGGAACGGCGTGAAACTCGAATAGAGTGAGAAGAGCAGCGGCAGGACGATCACGGCGGCAAGAACGATGAACGCGGGGAGCAGCAATAGTGTCGGCGCTGATAGTCTGAGAGATTTCATCGGGTGCCTTGTTCTGACGTCACCTGGACAGCGAGCCAGCGCAATATTCACTGACCTTAAGCATAAACCTTCCGGCTCAGAGCAAAGTCGTTGACCTTGCGCCGGATGGAATGGACATTCGGGACAGTACCTCGAGCGGTACTGTCCCGAAATTCAATCTGATCAGAGCTTGCCGGCGTCCTTCAGGATGTCGGTTGCTTTCTGGGCTGCCGTATCAAGCGCTTCCTTCGACGTCTTGTCGCCGAGGATCGCCGCCTGCAGTTCCGGATAGACCGCATTGGAGATTTCGATCCATTCGGCAAGCGGCGGGACCGGGAACGCGCTCTTCGCCTCTTCCTGGAAGGCGTTCAGCACCTCAGTCTTGTAAGGATCAGACTTCGCCTGCTCGATGTCCCATTCCCACACTTTCGTGCGCGTCGGCAGCGGGCCGTTCTTGGCTTCGAGTTTCTGGCTATCCTCATTGGTCAGCCACCAGACCAGCGAAGCTGCAGCATCCTTGTGGGCGCAGTTTTCCGTTACCGAGAAGCCGTGGTGGCCGGACCAGCCCGTCCGCTTGCCGGACGAACCCTTCGGCGCCACCTTGATGCCGACATTGCCGGCAACCTTCGACGATTTCGGATCGTTGAAGAAGCTAGCCCAGCCCGGCCAATCGAGATTGAGCGCAATGGAACCTGAAGCAAAGCCCTGCCCGAGGTCATCCCAAAGGTAATTGGTGGTGCCGGCCGGCACAGCCTTTGCCTTGTAAAGGTTCACGAACCAGTCGAGCGCCTTGATGCCGGCTTCCGAGTTGAACGCGGGCTTGCCTTCCGCATCGATATACTCGCCGCCTTCGGCAATGACCATTTCGTAGAAGCGGCCATTGATAGCCTCTTCCTTGCCGGCGAACTGCGTACCGTAGAAGTCCGGCGCTTTGGTGAAGAACAGCGCCTGATCCGAAACCTGCTGCCAGGTATCCGGCGGCGTCAGGTCATAGCCGTACTTCTCCTTGAAAGCCTTTTTGTTGGCGTCGTTCTCGTAGAGGCTCTTCTGGTAATAGAGAGCCGATACGTCGAACTGCGCGCGAGGCAGCATGACGAGCTTGCCGTCGAGCGTGGAGGCCTTGATGTTGTTGGGGACGAATTCGGCGATTTCCTCAGCCGGAATCAGTTTGTTGAGGTCAGTGTAGATGCCCGGATATTGCGGCGCGAACGATGAGTGGTTAGAACCGACGCACCAGTTCAGGCTGCCCGAGGCGATATCGGACTTGATCTCCTTGTCGAGTTCGAAATGGTTCTTTTTCGACAGGATGTTGACCTTGGCACCCGTCAGTTTTTCCCATTCGCCGATGCGCTCGTAGAGCGGCTCATATTGCTGCCCGCCGATCAGCTTCGCGTCAATCGTCACACCCTCGAACTTTCCGGGCAAGTCCGCCGCAACGGCAGCCTGCACTGCCAACAATGCGATAACCCCAGCTGAAACGCTGGCCAAAAGAGACTTCATTGAAATACCTCCCAAAAACGAGACCGCTCCCCGGTTCTCGCATAGTTGAACACCCATATATGGGCGCTTCATTCATATACAAACATTAATGCGCCGTATCGTCAAGCAAGGAATTCGCTTTCCTACGAATATCCTCTTCGTATATGCATACTCCTGATGGGGAGATTTTCTTATGACAGAAGAAGACGATAGCGACCGATATCGGGCGCCGGCGCTTGACAAGGGCCTGGATATTCTCGAACTGCTTTCCGGGATTGATGGTGGACTGACCCAGGCGGAGATTGCCAAGTTTCTTGGCCGAAGCCCCAATGAATTCTACCGGATGCTTGATCGGCTGGTTCGCCGCGGCTATGTCACGCGGCTCGAGGGCGACCGCTATTCGCTTACCCTGAAACTCTTCGGCCTCGCACAGCTCCATGCTCCGGTGAGGCGGCTCGTATCCTACGCGACACCACTGATGCGCGACCTCGCGGTCAGCTCAAAACAGGCAAACCAGCTCAGCGTATTCGATCGCGGCGCGGCGGTGGTCATTGCCCAGCAGGAGGCACCGGACTATTGGGGCATTTCGATCCGCGTGGGCTCGCATATAAGTCTGTTCAATACAGGCTCCGGTCACGTGCTCCTCGCATTTCGCTCGGATGACGAGCGCGCCCTGATGATCGCGGAATATGAAAAGCACGCGGACGATATCGCCCAGCCGGCGGATTTTCTTGAGCGTCTCAACCAGATCCGCGAGCGTGGCTATGAGGTCATGCCAAGTGCCCAGACGGCAGGCGTATACAACGTTTCTGCACCGGTGCTGGGGCCGGACGGTCGGGCCATCGCTGCACTGACCTGCCCCTATATCCAACTGCTCAACATCGCGAATGCTCCTGCGATCGACGATGCACGCAAAATGCTGGTGGCGACCGCCCAGAAACTATCGGCGCTTGCTGGCGCCGACGTTATCCATTCCAGTGTGCCCCGCAAAGACTGAACTTAAGGAAGAATACCAATGTCCGTCGCGCCCTTGATAGACACCCACCTGCACATCATCGACCAGTCAGCCTTGTCATACCCCTGGCTTTCGGGCGCAGAAGCGCTCAACCGCGACTTCGGCTATGAGGAATATGCCGTGCAGGCACGCCGTGCCGGAATCGCTCGGGCGCTGCACATGGAAGTGGATGTTGCCGCTGGCGAGATTGAAGCCGAGACCACCTATGTTGCCGGCCTTGCCAATCGTGAAGACAGTTTTATCGCCGGAGCGATTTCTTCCTGCCGTCCTGAGGACGAAAATTTTGCAGCGTTTCTGGAACGGCAGGTCGCAAATCCCTTCGTCAAAGGCTTTCGCCGGGTGCTGCATGTCATGCCTGACGAATTGTCGGAGAGCGCGACCTTCCGATCCAATATCAGGCGTCTCGGCAAGACTGGCTTGACCTTCGACCTTTGCGTCCTCCCGAGACAGATCGACAAGGCGATGGCGCTTGCCGAACTTGCGCCTGATGTCACGTTCATTTTGGATCACTGCGGCGTGCCGGATATCAAGGGCAACGGCTTAGAATACTGGCGCGGCAAGATTGCCGATATCGCCCAAAGACCCAATGTCATCGCCAAGATATCGGGCGTCGTCGCCTATGCGGACGCTGAAACATGGCGGACTGAAACACTGGCGCCCTATATGCATCACGTGATCGACAGCTTCGGCTTTGACCGGCTCGTCTGGGGCAGCGATTGGCCAGTATGCACGCTTGGTGGCGGCCTTGCGACCTGGGTCGCCGCAACCCATGCGCTCCTCTCCGGCTGCAGCAATGACGAGCGTGCAAGGCTTTTTTCGGAGAATGCCAGGCGCATCTGGAATTTCGCCTAACTCCATTCAGGCCGGGACCGGTTCGAATGGGCTTGCCTGCCGCCGCGCGCCGCTTTACCCATGGTAAAATCATCGGCACACAATTCCAGGAGTGACAATGGCGGTAGAAACAAGCGGACCAGACCTTCTAAGCGTTGTGGTCCTGCTTGGCGCGGGCGTCGTCGCCGTTCCCTTGTTCAAGCGCCTCGGCCTCGGTTCAATCCTCGGCTATCTCGCGGCAGGGGTCGTCATTGGCCCCTTTGGCCTGAAGTTTTTTTCCGACCCCGAAACGATCTTGCATGTGGCGGAACTCGGCGTCGTCATGTTTCTGTTTATTATAGGCCTTGAAATGCAGCCGTCGCGCCTTTGGGGGTTGCGCAAGGATATATTTGGCCTGGGCGCTCTTCAGGTGGGGGTGTGCGCACTCCTCCTCACCGGCGTTGGTATTGCGACCGGCTTCCCGGTCGCACATTCGTTCGTTGCGGGCGCCGGCTTCGTTCTGACGTCGACAGCCATTGTCATGCAGCTTCTTGAAGAGCGCGCCGAGACCGCGACCCCGCAAGGTCAACGCATGGTGTCGATTCTCCTCCTCGAAGACCTAGCCATCGTACCCTTGCTTGCCCTCGTTGCCTTCCTTGCACCCATGGGCGCTGCTGCGTCCGGCGGCATTCACTGGATCGAGATTGGCATCGGGGTCGGAGCCATTGTCGGCCTCGTGCTTGCCGGGAAATACCTGCTCAACCCGCTGTTCGGCTTTCTTGCGCAATCGCGCGCCCGCGAAGTCATGACGGCGGCGGCGCTGCTCGTCGTCCTTGGATCGGCGCTGGTTATGCAGGTCAGCGGGCTCTCCATGGCCATGGGCGCTTTCCTCGCTGGCGTGCTCCTCTCTGAATCGACGTTCCGCCACCAACTTGAAGCGGATGTCGAGCCGTTCCGCGGCATCCTGCTCGGCCTGTTCTTCCTAGCGGTCGGCATGTCGCTTGACCTCGGCGTCGTTGCGGCGAACTGGAAGACCGTCATTTTCTACGTCATTGCCTTCAAGCTTGTGAAAGGCACCGGGATCTATGTTGTAGCGAGGTTGTTGAAATCCTCGAACCGCGAAGCCATCGAGCGCGCCGTCATCATGGCGCAGGGCGGCGAGTTCGCCTTCGTGCTCTATGCGACGGCAACCGCGGTGGGCATCCTCGATGGGCAGGCAAATGCGATCCTCACTGCCGTCATCATTTTCTCGATGTTCCTGACTCCGCTGCTTCTCGTGGCGCTGCGCTATCTGATGCCGGAAGAAAAGCCTGATCTGGAAGGTGTGGAAGCGGCGGAAGGCCTGTCCGGGAACGTTTTGATCATCGGCTTTGGCCGTTTCGGGCAGATTTCCTGCCAGCCATTGCTTTTGCGCGGCGTCGATATCTCGATCATCGACAATGACGTGGAAATGATCCAGGCAGCATCGCAATTCGGCTTCAAGGTCTATTACGGCGACGGCACGCGGCTCGACATCCTGCATGCCGCCGGCGCCGGACGTGCCCAGGCGGTTCTTATCTGCGTCGACAAGGCCGAAACGATTCTCGCCATTGCCAATCTGCTCAAATCCGAATTTCCGCTCGTGCAGATTTACGCGCGTTCCTATGACCGCGGCAATACGATCGAGCTCATCAAAATCGGCGTGGAATACCAGATGCGCGAAACCTTCGAATCCGCACTGATCTTCGGCGAAAACACGCTCGTGGGGCTCGGAGTGGACAAGTCCGAGGCCGCCGATGTGATCGAAGATGTCAGAAGACGCGACGCGGAAAGGCTGGACCTTCAGGTCGCAGGCGGCATTCGCGCCGGCATCGACCTCATGAAAGGCAATGCTCCGGTTCCGGGCCCGCTTATCAAGCCCCGCCGCGCCGGCCAGGTGATCAATCCCGAGGTCGCTGGTGTCGCGCCGCCGCAAAACGCCGATGCAAGTTGAAAGGGATCTCACTATGGCCGATACGGACGATGCGAAGATCAAAGCCATCATCGATTTCTGGCGCGAAGCAGGCGAGGAAAAATGGTGGGGCAAGGACGAGGCGTTCGACGAGCTCTGCCGCACTCAGTTCCTAGACGATCATTATGCGGCAGCGCGGCGAGAATATGAACATTGGGTCGATAGCCCCCAAGGAGCGCTGGCGCTGATGATCCTCCTCGACCAGTTCCCGCGCAATTTCTTCCGCAATACCGGCCACATGTATGCGACGGACTCACTTGCGCGCATGTTTGCCCATCTCGCACTCGAGCAGGGTCACGATATTTCGACCGATGCGGTTTTGCGCGCGTTCTTCTATATGCCCTTCATGCATGCGGAAAACCTTGAGGACCAGCGCCGCTGCGTGGAACTCTGCAGCGGCGGCTCGCCGGACAATCTCGAATACGCCCACGAGCACTATGAGATTATCCAGCGTTTCGGCCGCTTTCCGCATCGCAATGCCATTCTAGGGCGCACGACGACTGAGGAGGAACAAGCCTTTCTCGATGCCGGTGGGTTTGCCGGGTAGGCAAAACACCCGGCTGGCCCCTTGAACTCAGAGCTCCCGGCTGCCATTATAGCTATATCTGGCAACACGCAATTTTCACTATGAGAGCCAGTCAAACAGGGACTGACCGCGCATCGATGCCGGACGAACAATCTGAAGAGCCTCCAAGTCCGGACTTGCGAAGCAGGCTGACTCTGCATGCGCAGCGTCAGCGACCGACTCCATATCCCGCTATTTTTTTCTGTTTGCTATCTGTCCGCGGCCTCCGCTGCGGTGTTGCGTTGTCACGCGCCGGCGCTCCCGCCTTCCGCGCAGCACGCTGATCATTTTCTTCGAAAGGACCTGACGTTCCAATGGAATGGACCCTTGACTGGATTGCCGATCCCAATGCCTGGATAGGACTCTTGACTCTGATCGTGCTCGAGATCGTCCTTGGCATCGACAATCTGGTTTTCATCGCGATCCTTGCCGACAAATTGCCCGCCCACCAGCGCAACCGCGCGCGCATTCTCGGCTTGTCCCTGGCGCTGATCATGCGCCTGCTGTTGCTTGCCTCGATCACTTGGGTGATCAAGCTGACGACCCCGCTTTTCAGCGTGGCGGGGCTTAATTTCGCCGGGCGCGACATCATCCTGATCATCGGTGGCGTCTTCCTTCTGTTCAAGGGCACGATGGAACTCCACGAGCGCCTGGAAGGCCATCTCTCCGCCAAGGAAACAAATGCCGCAAACGCGGTGTTCTGGCAGGTCATCGCGCAGATTGTCGTGCTCGACGCCGTTTTCTCGCTCGACAGCGTCATTACCGCCGTCGGCATGGTGAAGCATCTCGAAGTCATGATGATCGCAGTCGTCATTGCCGTTGGCGTCATGATGCTCGCCGCCAAACCGCTGATGACCTTCGTCAACCGCCATCCGACGGTCGTCATCCTCTGCCTCGGCTTCCTCATGATGATCGGCTTCAGCCTCATCGTCGAAGGCTTCGGCTTCCACATTCCCAAGGGCTATCTCTACGCCGCGATCGGCTTCTCGGTGCTCGTCGAGGCCGCCAACCAATTGGGTCGCCACAATCGCGAGAAGCACATCACGACGATGGATCTGCGCGACCGCACGGCGGGCGCGGTCCTCCGCCTGCTTGGCGGCGGGCGCGGCACCGAGGCCCCCCATTCCGATACGCTCGATGTCATTGCCGAGCATAGCGCTGCGGGTGACGTGTTCCATCCCGAGGAAAAGGAAATGATCCGCGGGGTTCTGGATCTCGTCGAGCGCCCGGTCCGCTCGATCATGTCGCCCCGCAACGAAGTCGAATGGCTCGACCTCGATGAAACCAACGAGGAACTCCTTGCAGAGATCCGCACGCTTTCCCACAGCCGCGTCGTGCTCGCCCGCGGACGCGTCGATGAATTCGTCGGCGTTGCGCTTACAAAGGATCTGCTTTTCGCCATTCTCGACGGCGGCAAGATCGACTGGGAAAATGTCACGCGGCAACCGCTTATTTTCCACGAGAACGCCAATGTGCTTCGGGTCATGGAGCAACTGCGCGGCTCGTCCGTGCAGATGGGCGTGGTGCTCGACGAACACGGATCGTTCGAGGGTGTCGTGACGCCCACCGACGTTCTCGAAGCCATCGCCGGCGATTTTCCCGAGGAAGGCGAAGAGAGCCCGCTCCTCGAGCGCGCGGAGGACGGAAGCATGGTCGTCGATGCCTATATCGATATTCGCCGCTTGGGCGGCCTGATCGATCGCGATCTGGTCGACGAGGGTGACCGCTATACCACGCTTGCCGGTTATATCCTGTGGAACCTTGGCCACATTCCCGCGGAAGGCGAGAAACTCACTGTCGATGACCTCGCATTTGAGATCGTCGAGATGGACGGACGCAATATCGGCAAAGTGCGTATTTCGCCGACGCAGCCCGCCGCATTCATCTGACGTGGTCGCCTGGTAGGGCGGCGGTGCGTGGTTCTGTGGGTTCGTCGAACCACGCCTGCCTCAGCGTTCAGCCGCCGAGGATCGCCTTTTTGAACGTCTCGATATTGTGGTGCATCATGTCGATATATGTGCTGGCGCCCTCTTCCGGCTTCGACAGCGCATCCGAATAGAGCGTCCCGCCGACATTCAGTTTGGTCTCGCTGGCGATCTGCTCGATCAGGCGCGGATTGGTGATGTTCTCGACGAAAATTGCCGAGGCCTTGTCCTCCTTGATCTGCTTGATCAGCGCAACGATATCGGCGGCCGACGCTTCCGAATCCGTCGAGATACCCTCAGGCGCGAGGAAAGTGAGCCCATACTCGTGCTGGAAATAGCCGAAGGCATCATGCGAGGTAATGACGAGGCGCTTCGACTCGGGGATCGAGGCGATGCCTGCCTTTACCTCGGCTTCCGTTGCATTGAGCTTTTCGGTGTATGTGGCCGCATTGGCTTTGTATGTTTCGCAGTTTGCAGCGTTGGCTGCACAAAAAGCATCGACGATGTTTGTCACATAAATCTTGGCGTTGCTGATTGATTGAAACGCGTGCGGATCGTAGGCGCCGTGTTCCTCATGCTGTGAGCCGCCCGCGGCATCATGATCGTGTTCGGCTTCAGCACTTTTTATCGGCTCCACGCCCTTGCTCAGTTCGACAATCGGCGCCTTGGTGGCGCTTGCCTCAACCAGTCGCGGCAGGAAACCCTCGAAATGCAGGCCATTCACCAGAACGACATCGGCGCCGGCAACTGCCGCGGCATCGGCAGGCTTCGGCTCATACACGTGCGCATCGCCATCTGGACCAACCAGCGTCGTTAGTTTGATCTTGTCGCCGCCAACGTTCTTAGCGAAGTCCGAGATCACCGTGAAGCTGGAGACAACCTTGAGCGGGTCGGCATGGGCTATGGAATAGTTTGCGATAAGTAATAGTATAACATTCAAAGTTGCGGCAAGTCTGAGGGCTTTTTTCATGATCGATTCCCTTGGTTGCTAGGCAGTTCTGTGGCGGTGAGGACGTAGGCGGCTATTCACGATGCCGCGTGTACCGATGACGATCGAACAGAGATAGATCGCACCAGCGGACAAGATGATGGCCGGACCCGATGGCAGGGCAAAATGATAGGAGATCAAAAGTCCACCGGCGCAGGAAACCCAGCCGATGACAATCGCAAGGGCGCACATCGGCCCGACACGCGCGGTCCAGAACCGCGAGGCGGCAGCGGGAAGCATCATGAGACCGACGGCGAGCAAAGTGCCGAGCGCCTGGAAGCCACCGACAAGGTTGATGACCACAAGTGCAAGAAAGATAAAATGCACGGGTGTGCCGATGCGGCTCACCGAACGAAGGAATAGCGGGTCGAGACATTCTGCGACAAGCCCGCGCCAGAAGATGGCGAGCGTCACGACGCTGATCGCGGAAATGACCCCGATGAGGCTCAGCGCTTCATTGTTGAGCGCGAGAACCGTTCCGAAAAGGACGTTCATCAGATCAACGTTCGAACCGCGCAACGAGACGATCAGAACACCGAGCGCCAACGAAATCAGATAGAAGGCGGCCATTGAGGCGTCCTCCTTCTGGATGGTGAAGCGCGATACGGCGCCCGCTCCAAGCGCTACGATGACGCCGGCCACCAGGCCGCCGATCGTCATCGGCACGATCTGCAGTCCATAAAGTAGAAATCCGACGGCCGCCCCAGGCAGGATTGCATGGGCCATTGCATCGCCCGTCAGGCTCATGCGCCTCAACATCAGGAATACACCGACGGGGCAGGAGCCGAGCGCGAGCGCAATCGATCCAAGCAGGGCGCGCTGCATGAAACTGTAGTCGACGAACGGCGCGATAAAGAAATCATACATGGTCGCGATGCCCATGATGGCGATGTTCATCGCCACGATCGTGATGGTGATGGCCATCTTCATGTTGATGCGTGGCAGAATGTGCCACATCGTCCTCGCACCAAGGCGCACCCTCTTCCCACGCCTCGTGAAATTGCCGTGCATGCAGAAGATTCTCTGGCCGCAGGGTCTCGCGCGACGCGCCCCAGGCAATAGGCTTGCGCGCGAGGAGCAAAGTTTCGGGAAAATGCTCACGCACAAGATCGAGATCGTGGACGACGACCATGATCGTACGATTCTCGCCGTGCCAGCGCTTGATAAGGGCAATTAGGTCGCTGACGGTCTTCGTGTCGATCGCATTGAACGGCTCATCGAGCAGAATGAGATCGGCGTCCTGCAACAATACCCTGGCAAACAGCGCACGCTGCAACTGTCCGCCAGAGAGCGTGTCGATCGGCCGAAGCTCGAAACCCTCGAGCCCGACGCTCATCAGCGACCTGGACACTCTTTCGCGGTCTTCGGCAGTGATGCGGCCAAGAAGCCCCCGCTTCGGCCAAAGGCCGAGCGAGACAAGGTCGACAACACGGGCCGGGAACGACCGATCGAGTTCGGATTGTTGCGGCAGGTAGGCAATACGCGTGCCCTTCTCGACCGTGCACGAGCCCGACATCGGCTTCAAGACACCGACAATCCCCTTCATCAGGGTGGATTTGCCCGACCCATTGAGGCCAACCACAGCCGTAAGCGAGCCACGGCGAACGCTTCCGCTCAAATGATGAACGGCCGGGTGCCGGTGATAGCCGAGCGTAAGGTCACGAAACGTCAGGCAGGGTTTGAGCATTGGTTATGTCGCATTCGCTGAGGTGCCGGCTAAGCGCGGCTTTGCCAAATCGATATGTGATGTTATTACATTAGTCAAGAATGGCCAATTTGAGAACGTCTGGAAATCGTGTATCCACTGGCACTAAGGTCCAAGACTGACTATCTGTTATTGGTGATCAAGGAGCATTTTCGGCAATGACATCGACGCAAGAGCTGACCAAAAACCAGGCGCTGGTCTTCAAAGCATTGGCTCGCGCCGAAGGGCCGCTTAGCGCCTATACGATCCTCGACCAATTACGTGGCGAGGGCTTCCGGGCGCCGCTGCAGGTCTATCGTGCCCTCGATAAATTGCTCGACTACGGCATGATCCACCGTCTTGAGAGTATCAATGCCTTCGTCGCCTGCTCGCATCCCCACAACCACAGCCACAGCCACGGCATGACCGCCTTTGCGATCTGCGAGAAATGCGGGCAGGTTTCGGAGTTCTCCGACGAGGTGATAACCGGGCGCGTGCGGGAATGGACGAGCACAAACGGCTTCAGACAGTCAAAAACGACGATTGAAATTCGCGGCGTTTGCGCCAATTGCGCTGGTGCCTGAATCGCTGTTTCTATCGGCGCTTATAGGCCTTCAGCCACATATCCACGCCAGATGTGACCGTTTTCCGGATCAGCCCCTGCGAGGGCGGCGTGGCCATGCAGCCGAAAATCCGCTTCTTGAATAGCCCCGACATGAATAGGTCTGCCAGTTGGTAGGTGGCAAGTTCCGTATCTTCGATATCCAGTGTTCCGGCAGCGACATGCTTGTCGATCAGCGCGCGCATCAGGGCCTGACCGCGCCGGGGACCGCGTTCATAGAAATCGCGACTCATTGACGGCATACGCTCGGCAACGCCGATGACGACCCGCTGTGCCCGAATGACGACATCGGACGTCACCACCGTCGCCAGTGCCGTTCCGAACTCGATCAGCGCCTCGCGCAGATCGCCGTCGCTCTCCAACGCATGATAGATATCGGCAAACAGAACTTCACGATAATGATTGCAGAGCTCCATGAAGAGCTCTTCCTTGCTGTCGAAGTAGACGTAGATCGTACCTTTCGACACGCCTGCTTCACGCGTAATGTCATTCATGCTGGCCGCGTCGAAGCCCATCTGCGAGAAAACGCGGTTCGCTCCCTCAAGTATCTGCTGTCGCTTTGCCGGATCTTGCCCCGCTGCAAGACGGCCCGGGCGGTCTCCATCGGTCATGAAATCGGCATCCGAAAGTGGGGGCGCCGACATAACATGTGGCTTGGTGGACGACATACTAACGTATTTTCCTTTTTCCGATTCTTTTTCGAACCAATCGGTTCGATCCACTTGATATGCGCTTACATTTGCGCTATGTCAATGATCGAACCGATTGGTTCAATCACTTTTTCAGAGTGAGTTCCATTAGAAAGAGCCATTCAATGCCAGCGTCCAAAGCAAAGAACGAAGCTGACATCCGCCAGTTTCCAGCCCCGGCTCCTGCCGCAAAGGTAGAGGCAACGGCCAAGGTAGAGGCGCCGCAGCCTGAGGTCACGACCGCAGCGCCGGTCGCCCCAAAGCGTTCGAAAAAGCGCTTTATCCTGCCGATTCTGATTGTGGCAGCCCTTACGGCGGGCGCCTGGTACGGCCATGAATGGTGGACGACCGGCCGCTTCATGGTTTCCACCGACGACGCCTACATTCAGGGTGATATTACCGCGATTGCCCCGAAGGTCATGGGTTACATCGATACGATCAACGTCGTCGCCAACCAGCGCGTCAAGGCGGGTGATCCGCTGATCACGCTTGACAATGGCGACTATACGATCGCCGAGGAGCAGGCCGAGGCGCAGATCGCGACACAGACGCTTTCGCTCGACCGCATCAAGGCGCAGACCGAGGCCGCCAAGGCTTCGCTGCAGCAGGCGCAGGCCGGCAAGCTGGCCGCACAGGCGGTCCTGACAAATGCCGAGTCCGCTTCGGTACGCGCCAAGCAGCTCCATGCGACGAGCTTCGCCTCGCAGTCTCAGCTCGACGACGCCACCGCTGCGCTTGATCAGGCAAAGGCCAATATTGCTTCCTCCGATGCACAGATCGCAACAGCCGTTGCCAACGTCGGCGTGCTGGACGCCCAATACAAGGAAGCCGAAAGCACGATCGCTTCGCTTAAGCTTGCGAAGGACAAGGCAGCGCGTGATCTCGGTTTCACCGTCATTCGCGCCCCGGTCGATGGCGTTATCGGCAACCTTGCCGCCAAGAAGGGCGATCTTGTCAGCTCGGGCCAGCGTCTTGCTGCGCTCGTTCCGGTAAGCGCACTTTACATCGACGCGAATTACAAGGAAACGCAGCTGCGCGATATTGCCGTCGGCCAGAAGGTGCAGGTACGGGTCGATGCGCTGTCGGGCGAAACATTTGGGGGCACGGTTGCGTCTGTTGCCCCCGCCTCCGGGGCCGTGTTCTCGCTGCTTCCGCCCGAAAATGCCACCGGCAACTTCACCAAGGTCGTCCAGCGCGTTCCCGTTCGTATCGCCCTGCCCGCCGACGTGCTTGCTAGCGGCAAACTACAGGCCGGTCTCAGCGTCGTCGTCGACGTCGATACGCGTACAACGCCGAGCTCGTAGCCGGATAGGCCGAAGATCATGTCAAAAGTCACCACCATGGGAGGGTCCGCAGCACCTGCGGTCCCCGACGAGCATATTGATCCGAAGAAGGCGATTGCTTTCCTCGCGATGGTCTTTGGCATGTTTATGGCCATTCTCGACATCCAGATCGTTTCTGCTTCACTGGCCGAGATACAGGCGGGCCTCAGCGCCAGCTCCGACGAAATCTCCTGGGTGCAGACGTCCTACCTGATTGCCGAGGTCATCATGATCCCGCTGTCCGGCTTCCTTGGCCGGCTGGTCTCGACGCGCATTCTCTTTTCGGTATCGGCGGCGGGTTTCACGCTGGCGAGCATCCTCTGCGCGACCGCGACAAACATCGACCAGATGATCGTCTACCGTGCCATCCAGGGCTTCATCGGCGGCGGCATGATCCCCAGCGTTTTCGCCGCGGCGTTCACGATCTTTCCGCCCTCCAAGCGCTCGATTGTTTCTCCAATGATCGGCCTCGTAGCGACGCTCGCGCCAACCATCGGGCCGACGGTTGGCGGTTATCTCAGCAATGCTTTTTCCTGGCATTGGCTGTTCCTCGTAAATGTCATTCCGGGCATTCTTGTCGCCGTGGCGGCGTGGAATCTCATCGATTTCGACAAGGGCGATCGCTCGCTCCTCAACAAGTTCGACTGGTGGGGCCTCGCCGCCATGGCGGCGTTTCTCGGTTCGCTCGAATATGTTCTGGAGGAAGGACCACGCAACGACTGGCTGCAGGACACGACAATTTTCTATTGCAGCATTGTTCTCGTTGTCGGCGCCGTCACCTTCTTCTATCGCGCATTTACCGCTGAACAGCCGATCGTCGACCTTTTCGCCTTCAAGAACCTGAACTTCGCGTTTGGCTCGGCCTTCTCCTTCGTTCTCGGTATCGGCCTTTATGGATTGACCTATATCTATCCGGTCTATCTCGGTCAGATCAGAGGCTACGATGCCTTGATGATCGGCGAAGCGCTGTTCGTCAGCGGTCTTTGCATGTTTCTCACCGCGCCGGTTGCCGGCTTCCTTTCCGGCCGCATGGACCCGCGCATCATGATCATGATCGGGTTTCTGGGCTTTGGTGCGGGCACCTGGACGATGACGCATCTGACCGCCGATTGGGATTTCTATGAACTGCTTATCCCACAGATATTCCGTGGCGTTTCCCTGATGCTCTGCATGGTGCCGATCAACAATCTGGCGCTGGGCACGCTGCCGCCCGCGCGCTTGAAGAACGCCTCTGGCCTGTTTAATCTCATGCGTAATCTCGGCGGCGCGGTCGGACTGGCGGTCATCAACCAGATCCTGACCGATCGCGGCGCCATTCACTATGCGCAGCTTTCCGAAAACGTCCGCTGGGGCAATCCGGAAGCGCAGGAACTCATTGACAACATGACCAGGAAGTTCGCTGCCAACGGTCTCGATGGGCCGACGACAGCGTTGAGTAAAGTCTCGGGCATGGTGCATCAACAGGCATCACTTATGTCCTTCATGGATGTTTTCTACATCCTCACCCTTCTGTTTGCCTCGCTGGCGGTCTTCGCCATTCTCATGCGCAAACCTGGAGCACCAGCGGCCGGCGGAGGTGGCGGCCACTGACGTGCGGCCTCGACCAAGTAATTGCGGAATGCGGTTATTCGACTAACCTTTGCCAGGATTGTTTGCGAGCATTTTTAACCTGATATGCCCCTCGCGCTAATGCAGACGATTTAGCTTTCGGCTGAATTGCTAAGCCACGAAAAAAGTGGTTCACTCCGGCGTACTGCTCAGGGAGCGGGCGTTCACCACCTTGTCATCGATCTGTCATCCAACTGACATGACAGACCTATATCGGGATGGCCGAACGTCACGAAGAGCCAATGACGTTTCGCACAAAGGGGTGTTAACAAATGATCGACTATTCAAAACGATTGCTCGCGCTGTCGACGGCTGTGCTGTTCGCGGGTACGACGATTTCGTTCGCCGAAGCACCGGCCGAACTGGTGGCCGCAGCCAAGAAGGAAGGCGCGCTGACGACAATCGCGCTGCCGCACGACTGGTGCGGATATGGAGACATCATCGCGGGCTTCAAAGCCAAGTACGGCCTCGAAGTCAACGAACTCAATCCAGACGCGGGTTCCAAGGACGAAGTTGAAGCGATCAAGGCGAACAAGGACAATAAGGGTCCCCAGGCTCCTGACGTCATCGATGTCGGTCTTTCGTTTGGCCCCGATGCCAAGAAAGACGGCCTGACGATGCCATACAAGGTATCGACCTGGGATTCGATCCCGGCCGAACTGAAGGACGCCGACGGTCATTGGTACGGCGATTACTACGGTGTCATGGCGCTGGAAGTGAACACCGATATCGTCAAGAACGTCCCGAAGGACTGGGCCGACCTGCTCAAGCCGGAATATGCCAACAGCGTTGCCCTGGCCGGGGATCCGCGCGCATCGAACCAGGCGATTCTGGCCGTGTCCGCTGCCGGCGCATCGAGCGGCGCCAAGCCCGGTACCGAAGGCGGCGAAGCAGGCCTGAAGTATTTTGCTGAACTCAACAAGGCTGGCAATTTCGTCCCGGTCATCGGCAAGTCCGGTACCCTCGCTCAGGGTGCGACGCCAATCATCATCACCTGGGACTACAATGCCCTGGCTGGCCGCGATACGCTCAAGGGCAATCCGCCCGTTGAAGTTGTCGTGCCCGCCTCCGGCGTCCTTGCCGGTGTTTATGTTCAGGCGATCAGCGCCTACGCGCCGCACCCGAATGCTGCCAAGCTCTGGATGGAATACCTCTATTCCGACGAAGGCCAGGTCGGTTACCTCAAGGGTTACTGCCATCCGGCGCGTTTCAAGGATCTGATCAAGAACAACAAGGTGCCGAAAGAAGTGCTCGATAAGCTGCCGCCAGCGGCCGCTTATGAGAAGGCCTTCTTCCCCACTCTCGATGAACAGGCTGCCGCCAAGGAAGTCATAACGAAGGGCTGGGACAAGGTCGTCGGCGCGAACGTCAAGTAATTTTCATCACACGATCCCCGCGGAGCTATCCGCGGGGATTTCTATATTGCGCGACGCACACTGTGCTAAGTTGCACAGTGTCGTTGCCTGAAAGCATATGCCCGGCGTCCTGTCTCGTGGTTTGTGCGAGCCGGGACAGGAACCCTAGAAGCGGTCTCGAATACACCCATGAGTGTGATCTCTGAAACTGGCCCTGCACTTCCGGTCGTAACGCCCGAGCGAAAACGGCTGTCCCTTGATTGGCTGGGCGTTATGCCATTCATGATTTTTGCCATCATGTTCCTAGTCCTGCCGACGGTATTTCTCGTTGCAGGTGCCTTTCAGGATGCACAGGGCAATCTGACCCTCGCCAACATGGCCAATCTTTTTCAGCCGTCGATCCGCGATGCCTACTGGATCTCGATCAAGATCTCCCTGGCCTCCGCGTTGCTGGGCGCAGCGATCGGCTTCTGCATCGCTGCCGCTGTTACGCTTGGTGGCCTTCCGGGCTGGATACGCGCCCCGATGATGACCTTTTCCGGCGTCGCTTCAAACTTCGCCGGCGTTCCGCTTGCCTACGCCTTCCTGTTCACCTTGGGGCGCACCGGTCTGGTCACTTACCTTCTGCTGAATATCTTCGGCTTCAACCTCTATGCTCACGGCTTTAATCTGCTGAGCTTCTGGGGCCTGACAATCACCTACCTCTACTTTCAGATACCGTTGATGGTTCTCATCATTACCCCGGCCCTTGATGGACTGAAGCGTGAATGGAAGGAAGCAGCGCTCATTCTTGGCGCGACGAAAACCCAGTATTGGCGGATGGTTGCGTTTCCGATCCTCTGGCCAGCATTGCTTGGCACCATTCTCCTGCTGTTTGCCAATTCGTTTGGAGCAATTGCCACCGCTTATGCGCTGACCGGCTCCTCCCTCAGCATCGTCCCCATCGTCCTCTATGCCCAGATACGCGGTGACGTTTTGCAGGACCCGCAGCTTGGCTATGCTCTCGCTTTCGGCATGATCGTCATTACCGGCGTTTCCAACGGTATCTACATCTGGATGCGTGCCCGTAGCGAACGGTGGCTCAAATGAAGACGAATCGTTTCTGGTCCTGGCTCGCGCTCGCCTTCGGAATTCTTTATTTTGCACTGCCACTGATCGGCCTTCTGGAGTTTTCGCTGCGCATGCGGCGCGGCACCTATTCGCTCGATGCCTATTGGGTCGTCCTGAGCGACCCCGGCTTCCAGGCGACATTCGCTTATTCAGTTGTCATGGCCATCGCGACCATCATCGTCGGCGTCGTCCTGGTTGTCCCGACGGCCTATTGGGTACGATTGAGACTGCCAGGCTGGCGTCCGTTCATAGAGTTCATCACGCTGCTGCCGCTCGTCATTCCCGCAATTGTCATCGTGTTCGGCTACATTCGGCTTTACAATACGTCGTCGATTTTGCCGCTGACGGGATCCGCGATGGGAACAAACATCCTGCTTTGCCTCGGATATACAACGCTTGCGCTGCCTTATATGTACCGCGCTGTCGACACCGGGCTTGGCGCCATCGACATACGAACGATGACGGAAGCAGCCGAAAGCCTTGGCGCAAGCCGGATTACCATCATGTCGAGCATCATCTTGCCAAATGTGCTCGTCGCCGTGCTCTCGGGCGCATTCCTCACCTTTGCTATCGTCATCGGTGAATTCACCATGGCGGCGTTGCTCAATCGACCGGCGTTTGGCCCGTTCCTGCAGCTGCTAGGCGCCAACCGCGCCTACGAACCTGCAGCGCTCTCAGTGATTGCTTTTGCTATTACCTGGGTCTGCATGGGCCTTATCCAGGTCGTTACCCGCCTTAACAAGTCTCTCGCTGCTACCAGGCGATAACCGGAAACAACATCATGTCTTTCCTAACCATCAGCCACTTGAAGAAGAGCTTCGGAGCCACAACCGTCGTCCACGATTTCAATCTGGACATCGAGAAGGGCGAGTTCATTTCATTCCTCGGGCCCAGCGGTTGCGGCAAGACGACGGTGCTACGAATGGTAGCGGGTTTCGAAACGCCATCGTCTGGCAATATCAGCATTGGCGGCAGGGATGTCGTCAACCTCAAGCCCAACCAGCGCAATATCGGCATGGTCTTCCAAGCCTATGCGCTGTTCCCCAACATGACGGTCGCGCAGAATGTCGCGTTCGGTCTGAAGGTGGCGAAGAAGCCGCAGGCGGAGATAAATGCGACCGTGCACGAGATGCTGGCGCTGATCAAACTCGACCACCTCGCCGAGCGCTTCCCCTACCAGCTGTCCGGTGGCCAACAGCAGCGCGTGGCGCTCGCCCGGGCGCTTGCCACGAAACCCCAGGTGCTCTTGCTTGATGAGCCGCTGTCGGCCCTCGACGCCAAGATACGCGTTTCGCTGCGTGAAGAAATCCGTGCAATCCAGCGCAAGCTCGGCATCACCACGATCTTCGTGACCCACGACCAGGAGGAGGCGCTGTCAATCTCGGACCGCATCGTCGTCATGTACGAGGGCCGGGCCGAGCAGGTTGGCGCACCCTTCGAGATCTACAACCAACCGGCATCACGGTTCGTAGCTTCCTTCGTTGGAACGCTGAATACGCTCGACGCCGTCGTTCGCGACGCCAAGACCGGCATCATCACGGTCGACGGCAAGGACGTTGCGATTGGACCGCGTCTCAACGGACACAAATCGGGCGACCGGATTTCGCTCGCGGTGCGGCCAGAAGCGGTAAGCCTTGGCGAAGCCACCGACAAGCGCGAAACGACGCTCGACGGCAAGATCAACAGCGTGCATTTCCTTGGCTCGGTGATCCGCATCCGCGCGTCGCTCGGCGAGAACATCGTATCGTTCGATACGTTCAACAACCCGAGCGCCCCACCGCCCGAACCAGGTGAAAGCGTCAAGGTCAGCTTGGCGGCGAAGGATTTGCTGGTTCTCGGGCATTAGGTCTTGAACATGCGGACCGAACTACCTTGGCTAAGACTCTCTAGCTAAGGTATTCCTGCCCATGGTTACGGTTAATATGCACGAGGCCAAAACGCAGCTCTCAAGCTTGGTAGAAAGCCTTGAGCTCGGTCGGGAAAGCGAGTTTATTTTGGCCAGAAACGGTGCTCCGGTCGCAAAGCTTGTGCCATTTACCCCGCCAAAGCGTATTGGGACGGCGCGGCACATTCTTGAGGGGTCTCGATATTCCGAAGACTATTGAGGCTTTTAATGGAATTGACGGCGATGTTGCGGAAGACTTCGAAAGCAGCGCTTCGCGACAGTTAGCCCCGTGAAGCTTCTGTTGGATACCCCTATAGCGCTCTGGATTGCCGAGGGATCCGATGGTCTGTCTTCCAAGGTCGTCGATATCGCCGAGAACCCGGATAATAACTTGTACGTGAGCGCTGCGGCTATTTGGGAAATTGCGATCAAACGCTCGAAGGGCAATCTCAAACTGCATCCGCGCGATGCGCGCTCTGCGTTCCATCTTGCAGGAATTGCGGAATTACGGTCACGGGAGAACATGCCGAAGGGATGGCGTCTCTCCCGCATTATCCGGACCACTCCGATCCGTTTGACCGTATAATGATCGCCCAAGCGCTCCATGAGGCTGTGCCACTCGTGACTGCTGATTCCAAACTTTGGCGCTACCACTCGACACTTGTGATACCAGCCTCATGATGCCAATCGCCGGGAGCGCCTTTTCCGCCGCCCCGATTTAGCTCGATAGCAAAGCGTGAGGCTACCCCGCGATTGCTTCCTCGAGCAACTTGAGCGCGGCCTTCTTCGTCAGTTTCACCGGATTGCCGCCTGCCGTCGGATCGATAATCGCCATATCCGCGATGCGTTCTTTCTGCTTTTTGGTCATGTCGAGATCCTTGATCAGACCGGGCAAGGTGTGGGGTACTTTCAATTCCTTGCGCAGCTTCAATATCGCCTTGGCAAATCCGTCGAAGCCTCCCTTGATGCCGATATAATTTGCAAGGCGTGCAATGCGCTCCTCGACAGCATCGCGGTTGAAGGCAAGCACATAGGGCATGAAGACGGCGTTGGTCATGCCGTGATGCGTGTCGTAGATCGCCCCGATCGGATGCGACAACGAATGGATCGCGCCAAGTCCTTTTTGAAACGCCGTCGCGCCCATTGCCGCTGCGCTCATCATATGAGCGCGTGCCGTCAAATCCTTGCCATTGGCAAATGCCTTCGGGAGGTTCTCGAACACAAGCCGTATACCTTCTAAAGCGATGCCGTCTGCCATCGGATGATAGCCCGGCGCGCAGTAGGCTTCGAGGCAATGGGCGAGCGCATCCATGCCAGTTCCTGCCGTGATGAAAGCTGGCATGCCGACCGACAATTCGGGATCGGCGATCACGATCGCCGGCAGCATCTTCGGGTGGAAGATCACCTTCTTCGTATGGCTTTCCTCATGGGTGATGACGCCGGCGCGACCGACCTCTGAACCGGTCCCCGCGGTCGTGGGGACAGCAATAATCGGCGCGATCGCATCGCTGTCGGCCCGGGTCCACCAGTCGCCAATGTCTTCGAAATCCCAAACCGGTCGCGTCTGCCCCGCCTGGAAGGCAATCAGCTTGCCTAGATCAAGGGCCGAGCCCCCGCCAAAGGCGATGACGCCGTCATGCTTGCCCTTCTTGAGGGCGGCAATGCCCGCCGTAAGGTTCGACTCAACCGGATTAGGCTTAACATCCGAGAACACGCCATAGGGTATTTTTGCGTCATCAAGGATTTTCAGTGTGCTTGCCACGACAGGAAGCTTGGCGAGGCCCGGGTCAGTGACAAACAGCGGCTTCTTGATGCCTGTTGCCTCTAATACTTCGGGCAGTTCCTTGATACGCCCCGCGCCAAAGCGAACCGTGGTCGGATAATTCCACTTGGAAATGAGTTTGCTCATGTGATGTCTCTTTTCGGAAAATTCAGATCGCTTCGCGCAGATGATAGGATTTCGGCCTTGTCAGATTGCCGTAACCGATGGCTGACATCGCGCCCCCCTTGCCTGTTTCCTTGACTCCGGTCCAGACCAGCGCAGGGTCGATATAGTCACAACGGTTCATGAACACGGTGCCGGTCTCGATGCGGTCGCCGACGGCGGCTGCGTGATCGGTATCGGTTGTCCACAGTGATGCCGTCAGTCCGTATTGGCTGTCGTTCATCAGGGCGATGGCCTCCTCGTCGTTGCGGACCTTCATGATTCCGACGATCGGACCAAAGCTTTCTTCACGCATGACGCTCATCTGGTGATCAACCCCGGTCAAAACTTCCGGCGCAAGATAGGGCGAGCCCGCGGTATCGTCCGTGACACGCATATTCACATGTGCCTTTGCGCCCTTTCTTAACGCTTCGGCCTTCTGCTCGCGGACCAGATCGGCAAAACGCGTCTGCGCCATCGGACCCATGGTCGTTGCGGCATCCAGCGGATTGCCGACGACGTATTGCTTGGTCAGACCTATGAATCCATCAACAAAGCCGTCGTAAACATCCTCGTGCACATAGATGCGCTCGATACCGCAACAACATTGGCCCGAATTGAAGAAGGCACCGTCAACAAGATTGGCGACAGCATGATCGAGATTGACATCCGGCAGTACATAGGCGGGATCCTTGCCGCCGAGTTCGAGCCCGAGCGTCATGAACGTGCCTGCGGCAGCCTTCTCGATGGCACGGCCACCGGCAACCGAGCCCGTGAAATTGACATGGTCGATCCGGCCAGAGCCGAGCAGCTTCTCGGTCTGGGTATGGCTGAGAACGATGTTCTGAAATACGCCCTTCGGCAGTCCTGCCTTTGCGAATGCCTCTGCAAAACGTTCGCCAACAAGCAGCGTCTGCGCGGCGTGTTTGAGAATGACGGCATTACCCGCCATCAATGCGGGGATGATCGTGTTGATCGCCGTGAGATACGGATAGTTCCACGGCGCGATCACCATGACGACGCCGAGCGGCACATGCCTGATATAGCGGCGGAAGCCAGGCTTGTCGTTCTCGACAACGGGCGCCAGCGCCTGTTCAGCAATGCGAACCATGTAGCGGGTGCGCTCTTCAACCCCGCCTTTCTCGCCGCCAAAGCGAACGGGGCGACCCATCTGCCAAGCGATTTCAGGTACGATCTCATCGTTCACGGCGAGCAGCGCATCGAGCGCCGCAAGGCATAGCCGTCCGCGCTCGGCAATGCTTGTTTGTGCCCATTCGGCCTGCGCCTGTTTTGCCGCTTCCACTGCCGCGTCCACGGCCTTGTCGGTAGCGATGGGACGTTCCGCATAGACAGAGCCGTCAATCGGAGTAATCAATTTGACCGTATCGGCCATGGGTACAACCTCAAGTCTGGTTTCGTGTTCGTCTTCAATACCGTTCGAAGCCGCGATGCAACTCCCAGTCGGTCACGCGGCGATCATATTCGAACTGCTCCCAGCGCGCGGTGTGAACATAGTGCTCGATGACATCATCGCCGAGTGCCGTTTTAAGCATCTTGGAGCGAGCCAGCGTTTCGGTCGCTTCGCGCAAGGTCTTCGGAATTTCCTTGAGACGCGCGCCCCCATAGGCGTCCCCCTTGAACGGCGCGGCAAGTTCGAGTTTCTCGTCAATCCCGGCAAGGCCAGCCGCGATGAGCCCGGCAAAGGCGAGATAGGGGTTGAGATCCGCGCCACCGATGCGGCATTCGATCCGGATTCCCTTGGTGCCTTCGCCACAAAGGCGGAAGCCGGCCGTGCGATTGTCGAGGCTCCAGACATTTTTCGTCGGCGCAAACGTGCCTGCCTGGAAGCGTTTATAGGAATTGATATAGGGCGCGAGGAAGTAGGTGAAATCGTCTGCATATTTCAATTGCCCGGCCACCCACTGACGCATCAGCGGCGACATCGTGTATTCGGCCTTCTTGTCGTAGAAAAGCGGCGTCTTGCCGTCGGCGCTCCACAGCGAGTTGTGGACATGGCTTGAGCTTCCGGCGAGTGAATAGTCGTACTTCGCCATGAAGGTAATCGCCTTGCCCATCTGGGTTGCGATCTCCTTGCAGCCATTCTTCATAACCACGTGGCGGTCTGCCATTTCCAGCGCTTCGGCGTAGCGCACATTGATTTCTTCCTGGCCCGGACCCCATTCGCCCTTGGAATTCTCGACGGGTATGCCGGCATCGAACAGCCCGTTGCGGATCGCTCGCATAACCGCGTCTTCCTTGGTCGTCATCTGGATCACATAGTCCTGGATGTAGGGCGATGCCGTATTCATGCCTTTCCAATGTTTCGCCCGGGCGGTCTCATAGGTCTCGTCAAAGAGATAAAATTCGAGCTCAGAGGCAAAATACGCGAGATAGCCACGCTCCTTCAATCTGGCCAGCTGGCGCTTCAGGATGCTGCGCGGCGAATGCGCCAGGTCTTCATGATGGTGATGGTCGAGAATATCGCACAGTACCAGCGCGCATTTCTCCAGCCATGGAATGTGACGGATGGTTGAAAGGTCAGGCTTGATGATGAAATCGCCATAGCCCTGCTTCCAGCTCGCAGCCTTGTATCCCGGAACCGGCTCCATATCGATATCGTTGGCGAGCAGGTAGTTGCAGCCATGGGTCTCGTCGTGGGCGGAATCGACGAAATAGGTGGCGTGGAAGCGCTTGCCGATCAACCGTCCCTGCATGTCCACGAAGCAGGCCAGAACCGTATCAATTTCATCATTGTTCACACGGCGCTTTAGATCGTCGAAACTCCAATGTCCGGGCATATTCTTTCCTTTGAAACGTCAATTCGGGTCAAAATAAAAGGGGCGACCGGCACCAGACCGGTCGCCCCACTTGTTGAAATCAGCCTCGTTCGCCGACAGCCTGCTCCGCTGCCTTGATCGCGGCCTGACGTGCGGCGATGATTTCGCCGAGCGGCGGTCCCTGGAACCGGCGTTTTTCGAACGCGAACCAGACGACAGCAGTCAGGATGAAGAACCCAACGGTGATATAGAGCGCCCAGTCGTTAGGCGGCTGGATACCGATGATGAAAATCAGGATCATCGAAAGGACTGAAAGGATTGCAAACAGCGTGAAGATCCCGCGTCCCATGTTCCACGGCCCCATCTTGTCCCATTTCGGGGTTCCCCAGGCGAGGAGACCCAGGACAATCGGCACCGTGAACGACAGGAACAGGAAGATAACCGTGCAGGAGACGACGATCGTATAGGCTGAGGTGCCCGCGACAGAGACGATCGATGAACCCCATACGAACAACACAGAAAGAACTGCTGATGTCCAGATCGCGGCCACCGGTGTGCGGTAGGTCGGGCTGACCTTGGCGAGCGCTGCGGAGCCGGGCAGGCCACCATCACGCGAGAAGGCGAAGATCATGCGCGAGGCCGATGTCACCGTGGCGAGGCCGCAGAGCAGCTGAGCCAAGAAAACGACGATGTAGACGAACTCTTTGAGACCAGTACCAACCCGCTGGTCGAAGGCCCAGAAAAAGACATTCCAGCCCTGTGCCGCCGCTTCGTCCATGTTCGGAATCATCAGGATGAAAGCGGCAAGGAACAGGTAGCCGAAGATTGCCGACCAGACTACCGACATGACCATGGCGCGCGGAACGGAACTCGCGGCCTTCAACGTTTCTTCCGACGTATGTGCAGAAGCATCATAGCCGGTGATCGTATAGATTGGCAGCAACAGGCCGAGCGCGAACACCCACCAGTTCGATACGGCCGGCCAGACATTGCCGCCCGCCTCGCCGGAATAATTATGGAACGTGAAGAGACGGCTGAAGTCCCAGGTCTCGGCCGAGAGCAGGCAGACGACGGCAATCAGGATCGAGCCGAAGAAGATCAAGTATCCGGAGAAATCTGTCAATTTCGCCGTCAGCTTGATGCCGAGATGGTTGATGAGGGCCTGGGCGCCAGTGATGATGATGAGGAAGATCGTCTGCGTCGTCAGCGTATTTTCAATACCGAGCGACGGGCCGAAAGCGCCGACGAAGAACGTCCAGGTACCCACGTTGATGGCACCAAGAACGGTGATGAGCCCGAGAAGATTGAGCCAGGCGGTGACCCAGCCGGTGCCGCGATTGCCGAGGATCGAACCCCAGTGATAGAGGCCGCCCGCCGTCGGATAGGCGGAACTGATCTGCGACATAGCGACGGCAAAGGTCAGCGAGACGAAACACCCGACAAGCCAGCCAATACCGATGCCGATGCCGCCGGCGCCTGAGGTTGCCTGGGCCAGCGAGTTGATGCCGCCTGAAAGAATGCAGATAATCGAGAAGGAGACGGCGAAGTTCGAAAAGCGGCTGAGCCGCCGCTCCAATTCCTGGGCGTAGCCCATGCTGTGGAGGACCTTTATGTCTTCCGATTTGTCTATCTCAGTATAGTCCTGCTGTGTCATCACGTTCCCCTATTATTCTGGTAAGTTGCAATGTCAGATACTCGCGAGAGGCTACTCCGTAGTCTGTTTATGCCATTCCCCTTCTTGGCGAGCCCGCCGCTTTCGAAAGCGGCCGCTCCACGATCTCCCTAAGCAGCCTGGAAAGCGTTTCGCCCCATGCCATTTCTTCTTGAGCAGTGGTGATGAGATCGTTGCGGATCTCGATCATCACCGCCGGATACCCGAGAGCGGACGCATGTCGCTCCAACGTGTAGTAGACTCGATCCGCCGGCGAATAGGGCTCGTTGACGCCGACGCAATACTGATTCAGCGCTTCGAGTCCGGCAATCAGTGGCGCGGCTATCCTGTCGTCAGCGTCATGAATTATACCGATGTCCCAAGGGCGCGAAATGCCGCGATAAACGGGCGTATAGGAATGTACCGCCACATAGATGGGATCGGGCATGCCCTTGGCCGCACGTTCACGCGCCAGGTTCTCGATTGCCCCGTGATAGGGCCCATGCGAAAGCGCGATGCGCTGGTGTATCTCCGCTACGCTCAAGTCGAGATTGGCCGGGATGGTTGTTGCTTCGCTCAGCGACGGGATAAGATCGGGCGCATCGAGCGGGCGGTTGCAATCTATGATCAGACGCGACACGCAGGATTCGACGAGCGGCGCATCCAAAAGCCCGCTCATGACCATGCTCACGCCCCGTGCACCGGGGTCCCAGGCGATGTGCCGTTTGAGGTCCACTGGTTGGAGGCCGAGCGTGCCATAGCTTTCCGGAATGTGATTGGAAGCATGGTCGCAGAGAATGACGAATGGGCCGGTGCCGGCCGCGTTTGATATGCGGACCGCATCATGGCCTTCGACCGTTGCCTGCGACTTTCCCATTTCGCTCTCTCTGGCAAGCTGTATTTTACGTTACATTTTGTATTTTTGTTTCCACTCACGTATGATTTGATACACAACGATAAAATTTGTCAAATCCGAATTTGCGATTGGCCGGATCGGGAAGGCGAAGATGGGGAAACAGCGATGCACACCAGCATTTCCGAGCTGATCGCCGAGAAAATCGACAGCATGTCCGCGTCGGAGCGCAAGGCCGCCCAGACGCTCGTCGCCAATTATCCTCTGATCGGGCTTCGCACCGTTGCCGAATTCTCGACTCAGGCGGGCGTCAGTTCGCCCACCATACTGCGCTTCGTCTCGCGGCTCGGCTTCCAGGGTTACCCGGAATTCCAGGGCGCGCTGCAGGATGAGCTCGCGGCCCAGCTGCAGTCGCCCTGGAACCGGGCGGCGGCGATACAGGCGACGAAGGATGGCGCCGAGTTCCCGCTGATGGAGGCCGCAATCGATAATATCCGCGAGACCTTTCAGCACCTTTCCGTACAGCAGCTTGAGGACGTCACCGATGCACTCAGCCGTGGGCGGGCACGCATCTACCTACTTGGTGGGCGCTTCACGGACCCCATTGCGCGTTACATGGCCGCGCATCTCAAGATCACGCGTCCTGGCGTCACGCATCTGACTGGGCAGGAAAGCCACTGGCGGGACCAATTGATCGACATGGGAAAAAAAGATGTGCTCGTCATCTTCGATATTCGCCGCTACCAGGAGAGCCTTATTCGTTTTGCCGAAAAGGCCCAGACACGCGGGGTCGAAATCGTGCTCATTACTGACCAATGGCTTTCCCCGATTGCCCGTTTTGCGCGACATGTCATCGCCGGGCGCACCGCCGTTCCCTCGCCGTGGGATTCGTCCGCAACCCTCTTTCTCGTCGCCGAGACCTTGATTGCCGAGGTAACGCGCAAGCTTGAAAAAAGCAGCGCCGATCGCATCCGCGACATGGAACAGTTACGTGACAAATAGACAACCGGGCATTGCCCCATCGCCTGATTGATATACAAATGCGGTTCCCGGCCATGCTGGACTGCCAGGCGTTGCCTGTTCCGAAAAAGTGATTATCGAATTGATCAAGGACAAATATCATGCAGCAAGCTGACATCGGATTGATCGGCCTTGGCGTCATGGGCGCCAATCTGGCGCTCAATATTGCCGAGAACGGTTATCGCGTCGCAGTCTTCAACCGTACGGTTGCAAAGACCCACGAGTTCTACGAGGACGCCGGCGACCTGAAGGACAAGATTGTTCCTTGCGAAACACTCGAAGATCTTGCGAACAACATCCGGGCGCCCCGCCCCATCATTCTGCTGGTCAAGGCCGGCGAAGCCGTTGACGAGCAGATCGCGGCCCTTAAGCCGTTTCTCGCCAAGGACGATATCATCATCGATGCCGGTAATGCCAATTTCCACGATACGGTCCGCCGCCTTGCCGCTCTGGGTCCCAATGATCCGACCTTCGTTGGCATGGGTGTTTCGGGAGGCGAGGAAGGCGCGCGGCATGGCCCATCGATCATGGTTGGCGGCACGCCTGAATCCTATGCCCGTATCGAGTCCGTCCTGACCGCCATTTCGGCAAAGTACAAGGGCGAATCCTGTGCCGCGCTCCTCGGCCCCGACGGCGCCGGCCACTTCGTCAAGACAATTCACAACGGCATCGAATATGCCGACATGCAGATGATCGCCGAAGTCTACGGTATATTGCGCGATGGCCTTGGCCTCGCGCCGGATGCCATCGGCAAGATCTTCGAGAAATGGAACGAAGGCCCGCTCAACTCATACCTCATCGAGATCACGGCAAACGTGCTGGCTTCCACTGACAAGGATACCGGCAAGCCGGCGGTCGATGTTATCCTCGACAGCGCCGGCCAGAAGGGTACCGGACGCTGGGCGGCGATCGAGGCACAGATGCTCGGCATTCCGGCGACGGCGATCGAGGCGGCCGTCGCTGCTCGTTCGATCTCGTCGCTGGTGGGAGAACGCAAAGAGGCTGCGGAATCTTACGGCAATCTTCTCGCTGGCCGAAAGCTTGCCCATGATGCCGCCTTCATCGATGCACTTGAAGCAGGGCTGCTTGCCGGCAAGATTGCAGCCTATGCGCAAGGTTTCGAAGTCATGGCCGGCGCGTCGAAGCAAAACGGCTGGAATATTCCTCTGGCGACGACTGCCCGTATCTGGCGTGCCGGCTGCATCATCCGCTCGCAGTTTCTCGACGAGATCGCTGCTGCTTTCGAAGGCAGCGAAGGCAAGAACCTGCTTCTCGCGCCAGCCTTTGTCGAGCGTATGAAGACGGGATCGGCTTCCTTGCGCGGGGTGGTCGCCGAAGCGGCACTGGCAGGTCTGCCGGTACCTGCGCTGGCCGCAGCGCTCAACTATTTCGACGGTTACCGGCAGGAGCGCGGCACTGCAAATCTTATCCAGGCGCAACGCGATTTCTTTGGCGCGCACGGGTTCAAGCGGCTGGATCAGGACGGCGACTTCCACGGACCATGGTCGGACGTGAGTTAAAGGCTGGACACGCTGAATCGGCATTGTCTACGTGACGGCGACAATGCATCAAGCATGAGCCGGGTTTAAGCAAGCCCGGTTCGACGACATATAGCTGCCATGCACCACAACAATGGAGCCGGCAAGCTGCCGTGCTGGAGTGACTAGTCATGTCAGTAAAAAGCTACAACCATCGCATTCATAAGGCGGATCAGCCGGGCAAGCCATTGCTGTTTGTCTTCCATGGCACCGGCGGCGACGAAAACCAATTCTTCGATTTCGGCCGCGGGCTCATCCCCGCCGCTGGGATTGTCTCGCCGCGTGGAGACGTCTTGGAACATGGCGCGGCTCGGTTCTTCCGCCGCACGGGTGAAGGCGTCTACGATATGGACGATCTTTCGCGGCGGACCGCGGCCATGGCCGACTTCATTCGTGCCCATAAGGCTGAGGCGCAACCTTCGAAGGTCATCGGCCTCGGCTATTCCAACGGAGCCAACATACTTGCGTCGGTAATGCTCGCACAGCCCGATCTGTTCGACGAGGCGATGCTCCTGCATCCGCTCATCCCGTGGCAGCCGGCCCCGCAGCCGGCGCTCAACGGTAAGCGCGTGCTGATTACGGCGGGGCAATCGGACCCGATTTGTCCTCCGGCAATGACGCAGGCTCTTGCCGACTATCTGACGGCGCAGGGCGCAAACACAGACCTCGTCTGGCATCCGGGCGGGCATGAAATTCAGCAGAGCGAAGTCGCAGCGATCGAACGCTTTGTAGGCGAAACTGTCTGATGACGTTCGAGCCCCCTCACGATGAGGGCGCTCTTTCCTCTACATCGAGAAACGCAGGGAAACGGGCGCAACCTTCGTTGCTCGCGACGACTTGCGGCCGCGCGGCGACAACATGCCGTGGGCGCCTGCAAGGTGGTCTGGCTTCAGTTCAAGCGCGAGGAACCGGCGACGCTCGACGGGACCCGGCATGGCAAGCGGTGCAGTCTTCTCACCGTCAAAGCCGAACCGCTCGTAATATTCCGGATCGCCGACGAGGATGATCGCGCCATGGCCGAGGCGGCCTGCCTCGCTGATTCCATGGCGCATCAGCGCGACGCCGATCCCCTGGCCCTTGAGGGCGGGCTCGACGGCCAACGGTCCAAGGAGCAAGGCGCGTACCGGCTTGCCGGCAGCATCGTGACCTGCCTGAATATCCCACAGCCTTACGGAACCGAGCAGCGTGCCGTCTTCGCCGCGCGCGACGAAGGCAAGGCCTTCGGAGGGAAGGCGTCCACGCCGCAGCTTTTCCGACGACTTACGCCGGCGCCCCTCGCCCATGGCACGGTCGAGCAAAGCCTCCCGCGCGCCTTCGTCCTGTGCGGTCTCGTTGCGTATTGTATATGCCTGTACGTTTTGGGCGTGCAGCTCCTGCTGGTTGAAATCTACTGCGTTCATTGTCTTGACCAATCTTCAATCACGGTGCGTCATCACGGCCGGCAAATTGCCGGCCAGTAATCCACGATCGAGCAATGCCCGATCAGATGACGTATGATCGGAGTGGTTCGAAGCCGTTGAAGGCAACCGCCGAGTAGGTCGTGGTATAGGCGCCGGTTCCCTCGATCAGCACTTCGTCGCCGATGGTCAGCGAGATTGGCAGCGGATAGGGGTTCTTTTCATACATCACGTCGGCGCTATCGCAGGTTGGACCTGCAAGAACGCAAGGCGCGTTGTGATCGCCATCGCGCGGCGTGGTGATCTGGTAGCGGATCGCCTCGTCCATCGTTTCGGCAAGCCCGCCGAACTTACCGATGTCGAGATAGACCCAGCGAACATTGTCATTGTCCGCCTTCTTCGAGACGAGAACGACCTCGGCCTTGATGACGCCGGCGTTGCCGACCATGCCGCGACCGGGCTCGATGATCGTTTCAGGCAAACGGTTGCCGAAGTGCCGGCTCAAAGCCTGGAAGATCGCCTGACCATACGCCTGGGCAGTCGGCACGTCCTTGAGGTAACGGGTGGGGAACCCGCCACCCATGTTGACCATCTTCAGCGTGATGCCTTCCTTGGAGAGTGTATCGAATACCTGCTTCGCGTCGCCGAGTGCGCGGTCCCAGGCGGAAAGATCCGTCTGCTGCGAGCCGACATGGAACGAAACACCATAGGAGTCGAGGCCGAGCTTCTGCGCAGCGCGCAGTACGTCGACGGCCATGGCAGGAACGCAGCCGAACTTGCGCGATAGCGGCCACTCGGCGCCGGCACCGTCAGTCAGAACGCGACAGAAGACGCGCGAGCCGGGAGCTGCACGCGCAACCTTTTCCACTTCCTCGACGCAATCGACGGCGTAGAGCCGGATGCCCAGTTCGAAGGCGCGTGCGATATCGCGCTCCTTCTTGATGGTGTTGCCGAAGGAGATACGATCCGCCGTTGCGCCGGCGTCGAGCGCCATTTCGATCTCGGCTACGGAAGCTGTATCGAAGCTCGAGCCAAGCGAGGCGAGCAGGCGAAGGATTTCTGGCGCGGGATTCGCCTTTACGGCGTAGAAAATCTTCGACTCCGGCAAAGCCATTTCAAAATTGTGGAAATTTTCCCGAATGACTTCGAGGTCGACGACGAGGCACGGGCCGTTCGGACGTCGGGTGTTGATGAAGTCGAGGATACGCTGTGTAGCCATCTTGGGTCTCCAATCCGTAGCGGCACTTGCGGCCGCCTTGTGCAAGTAGCGGTTTCTTGGGACGCGCCCGATGTACCGCATGGACAAAGTGCATGAGTCGGTCCTGCGTGAGGCCAGCCTTTGGAGATGCTGAAACCACGAGACGATTCATACGGCGATGGACTGACGCTGGAACCAGCGTAAATCCGCTTTGTCTGCCTTGGCTTGGATGTACCCATCCGCACTACAGGCAATGAAGGTGTGCCTCTTCAGTAATCCCGGCTTATGGACAGCCGGAAGACACCAGAAAGGCCCGCACCGTCGTTGCTTCAAGATGTCCTCAGTTCAGCAGTAGGCCGCTAAACTGACTGGAGGGGTTAGTTCCAGGTACCATACCGTTTCCTCACCATTATGAGGATCGGCGGACACCCACAGGCACGTGCGACTTTGGGCAAGCGCCATATAAGTGGAAAGATGTGTCCAATCAATGAAAATTATGGGCCGATGCAAAATATTTTATTCATTGAACAGCGCCGGATAAATGGCCTAGAATCATTGAACGATGAGCACAATCCCGCCCCTCAATGCCCTTCTCGATGTGCCGCTGCCTCCGATCGTTTCGGCGCGCGGACCGCTGACCGGGGAAACCCTTGCCGTGAAGGACATTTTTGACGTGGCCGGAATGGTCACCGGATGCGGCAATCTGCAAAAGGCTGCCGAATCACCCCCTGCGATGCACACGGCGCCAGCGATCCAGGTGCTGCTCGACAGCGGGGCGAAGCTCGCAGGCAAATCGCAGACGGACGAGTTCGCCTTCTCCCTGCTGGGACAGAACGCCCATTATCCGCCCCCGGTCAATCCGGTGGCTCCCGATCGCGTAACCGGCGGGTCATCGTCGGGATCTGTTTCGGCTGTCGCCGGCGGCCTCGTTACCATCGCCTCCGGCTCCGACACGGGCGGGTCGATCCGCGCTCCGGCAAGTTTTTGCGGTCTGCCGGGTTTGCGACCGACGCATGGCCGCATCACGCTCGAAGGGGCGATGCCGCTTGCGCCGTCGCTCGACGTATTTGGCTGGTTCGCCAAGGATATTGCCCTTTACGAGAAAGTGGGATCGGTCCTGCTCGGCTCCGACGCGCAGGACTTCAAGCTGGTTCGGCCGCTCTTCATCCCCCTGCTCGAACACTTGCTTCTTGGCGAAGCTGAGGACGGTGCATACAGGAAGATGTATGCCACTGTTTGTGCCCATCTTGGCCAAGCCCGGTCCGCGCGCCAACCCACCGCGTCGATGGACGATCTCTATCTCTGTTTCCGTCAGATTCAGGGCTTCGAGGTATGGCAAGCGCACGGAGCCTGGATAAGCGCCAGGGATCGTGATCTCGGCCCGGGAGTACGCGAACGATTTGAGTACAGTTCCGGGATCGATCGGGCGACTTATGATGCGCAGACACGCCGCCGCGACCTTTTCCGCTCCGAGCTCGCTGATCTCCTGCGCGAGGACGGCATCATGATTTTGCCCACCGTACCTGGCGCGGCGCCGCTCGCCGCTGCGGCCTTTGATGATCTTCAGACCTATCGGGAGCGCATGCTGCACCTCCTGTGCCTTTCCCCGCTCTCAGGCTTCCCGCAAATCACTTTGCCGCTTGGTGAGGTACACGGCGCACCCTTTGGCATATCGCTGCTCGGACCGAAGGGCAGCGACCGCGCATTGATCAGCCTTGGCCGGGCCATCCTCGACAAATCGGACAGGACGACCTGAGATGGACACGCTCACCCGCATGCGCGCCTTCATCGACGTGGTCGAGGCCGAAGGATTTTCTGCGGCTGCGCGCAAGATCGGACGCTCCAAGGCGCTTTTGTCGAAGTATGTGCGGGAACTCGAAGACGAACTCGGCGCGCTGCTCCTTAACCGCACCACGCGGCAATTCTCGCTGACGGAAGCCGGCCATACCTACTACCAGCGCGCCAGCGAAATCCTGCGGGAAGTGGAAAGCCTGCAGGAGGCAGTGCGCGAATCAAGCAGCGATATCAAGGGACGCATCAAGATATCCGCTCCGCGCACCTTTGCCGACGCCGAGATCGGTCAGTGCCTCATCGATTTTTGCGCCGAGCAGCCCGATATCATCCTCGATGTCCGGCTCGACGACCGCTTCGTCGATCTCGTCGAGGAGGGCTTTGACCTTGCGATCCGCATCACTCGCATGCAGGACTCTTCGCTTATCGCCAAACGTCTCGCACCCTTCCACGTCATTGCCTGCGGCTCACCGGAACTGATCGAAAGGGTGGGCCGTCCGCAGCGCCCGGAACTCCTTGCCTCGCTGCCCTGCATCGTCGATACCAACAACCGATCGCGCAATACCTGGCAATTTCATAATGAGGACGGCGCGCCGCTATCCGTGCAAGTTTCGGGGCCGATCGAGATCAACAGTCCGCTATCCACGCGTCGCGCTGCACTTGCCGGCCTTGGATTTGCGCTCCTGCCCGATTTCATCGCGCAGGCGGATATCGACAGCGGCAGGCTCGTGGGCGTTCTCGAAGGTTTCATTCCCCACGACGCAGGTATTCATGCGGTCTATCCGCATCGGCGCTACCTCCCGGCGAAAGTACGTGTTCTCGTCGATTATCTCGCCAAATGGTTCAAGGAAAACCGCCGCGCCTGATTAAACTAAAATGTTATATTATATCGTCCCAATTTCGCCAATTTCGGGATATCCCTTACGGCAACTCACGAAAGGTCGTTCATGCAGCAGAGATTCGCGGTTTTCATCGGCGCATTGGTGGCGGGACTGACCTTTGCCACCCCGGCCTATGTGCACCCGCACGTCTTTGCCGAAGCGCGGCTCGATATAACGATCACGCCCGACGGCGCGGTGGAAAAGCTCGGTCACGTCTGGCGCTTCGACGATATATTCTCCAGCACAGTGCTCGTCGAGTTCGACAAGAACGCAGACATGAAGCTTGACGAAAAGGAACTGACGGAACTCGCCTCGACGATCAACGCGTCGATATCCGAATACGACTACTTCCAGTCGGTTGCGCTCGACGGCAAGCAGATCGCGATGGCGGCCCCGCAGCACCTGATCGCGGATTTTCAGAACAACCAGTTGATGATCATATTCGAGAGCGCCCCGAAACAGCCGCTGAAACTCGGAAAAAAGACCAGTTTCGGCGTTTACGATCCGACATTCTATACGGCCATCGATTACGTCAACGACACGGATATTCACGTCAACGGCCTACCGGCCGGCTGCACGCAGAAGGTCGTCCGCCCGGATCCCGATGAAGCCATCGCAGCAAACCAGGCGACATTGACCGACGCCTTTTTCAACGATCCGACCGGAACCAACATGTCGAAGATTTTTGCGACACGGCTGGAGATCGAATGCCCGAAAGGGTGATTGAAGGATAGACCATGCGCAAACGGACTTTGTTCGGCACCCTGGCACTCATTGTTCTTGTCAGCGGCCATGCCCTTGCCCAGAGTTCCTCGCTCGGAATCGGGTCGAACGAGGTCGCCATGCAGCCGACCGGGCCGTTTGCCGAACTTATCCTCTGGATCAATCTCCAGCAGCGGAATTTCTACCTCGCCATGACACATGCTCTCAAGGTCATGCGCGAGGACCCCTGGCAGACATCGATCCTGGTTGGCCTGTCGTTCCTTTACGGCATCCTCCACGCCGTCGGTCCCGGGCACGGCAAGGCGGTGATCTCCTCGTATATGCTGGCCAATGAGACGACATTGCGTCGTGGCGTTCTCTTATCCTTTGCCTCGTCGATGCTGCAGGCCATCACTGCGCTTTTCATTATCGGCCTCACATTCCTGGTATTGCGCGGCACCACAATCTCGATGAACGATGCGGCGCGCTACATGGAGATCGCGAGTTTCGTGTTGATCATCGCCTTTGGCCTGTCACTGCTCTGGCGCAAGGTTCCACAACTGTTCCGCCCGCGCGTGGCCCAACTTGTTGCTGAAAGTCGCGGCGGCGCCGCTGTGGCGCACGCCCACGATCATGAGCATCACCATGTCCATCATGAACACCACCATCATGATCATGCCGAGCATCATACCCGTGCCAGCCATGCTCACCATCATGACCATCACTCCCTTGGCCATCATCATGCCGAGGGTGATGTCTGCGAGACCTGCGGGCATTCGCACGCGCCGGATCCTGCCATGCTTGCCGGCGAATTCAACTGGAAGACGGCGTGGGCGGCGATTGTCGCCGTTGGCCTGCGTCCCTGTTCGGGAGCGCTGATCGTTCTCACCTTTTCGCTGCTCAATGGGCTTTTCCTCGGCGGCGTGCTTTCGGTGTTCGCCATGGCGTTCGGGACTTTCATTACCGTGGCCATCCTCGCCACATTGGCGGTGACCGCGAAAAACGTGGCGCTCAAGATTTCAGGCGCTTCCGCCCTTTCCGGCCGTGTTCAAAACATCATCGAAGTTGGCGGCGCGCTCTTCATCGTCCTATTCGGCATTCTGCTTTTGACCGCGTCGCTGCGCTTTTAAGTCAGTCGTCCCTGTGCTGCCGCCGGGCGCGCAGCCAGAACACGACAAAAAAGCCGGCGACGAAAACCACCGCGAGGATCCCAGCAGCTGATGTCGAGCGCGCGCCAAGCGCCAGCATCAGCGTTGGCATCCAATAGGCGACGATGCCGAAGCCAAACATGATGCACGCTGCCGCGATGGCGGCACTACGAGTTTTCGGATCCATCACGCGTCAAACGCCCCAATTGCAGTTGTGTGGGTTTGTAGCGGGCGCAGGTTTTTATGCAAGGGGCGCTTTCAGGCAGCGCGGAACTCCTCGAGACGCCTGATCTGCTTGCCCTCAGCATCGAAATTGTCCGGCGACAGCCATCCCTGATAGGCGGCCCTCAGTGCCGGCCATTCGCTGTCGATGACCGAGAACCAGGCGGTATCCCTGTTCTTGCCCTTGGCCACCATGTGTTGGCGGAACACACCCTCGAACTTGAAGCCGAAGCGCTCGGCTGCGCGTTTCGAGGGCTCGTTTGCATTGTTGCACTTCCATTCGTAGCGCCGGTAGCCGAGCTCGTCGAAAATATAGGCCATGAACAGGTATTGCGCTTCGGTCGCCGCCGGTTTGCGCGATATAAGCGGGCCCCAATAGATATTGCCGATTTCGATTACCCCGAACGTAGGATCGATGCGCATCAGGGTCTGGCGCCCGGCAACCTTGCCGCTGGCCTTGTCGATGACGGCGAAGAACAAAGGATCCTTGCTTGCTGCGACCTTTTCCAACCACTCGTTGAAAGCCTCGCGAGTCTGCGGCGGAAACTCGAAAAGATAGCGGAAACGGTCATCCGCATCGGCTACGCTCGATGCCTCGTAGAGCCCTTCGCCATGCTTTGCCGGATCAAGCGGTTCGAGGCGAACGAAGCGCCCTTCGAGGGCTTCACGGGCAGGAAGGGGCCGGGGTGTCCAATTCGTCAAATCCGTCATGGTCGATTTTGCTCGCTCGGGGTCGGTCAGAATGTTTGACTTGTTACTGTACTCAAAGCACAAAGCAGAAGTTGAAAATTGTATGTGAGACAAGAATATGCTGCGCACTATTCCGGGATTCGACCGTATCGGTGAAGAGAATGCATTTGCCGTGCTGGCGCGCGCGACTGCCCTCAGCGCCCAGGGCAAGGACATCATCAATCTCGGCATCGGTCAGCCCGACTTCAAGACGCCTGCGCATATCGTCGATGCGGCCATCAAGGCGCTGAAGGACGGACACCATGGTTACACCCCTGCAACGGGCCTGTTGGCGGCGCGCGAAGCGGTGGCAAGGCGCACGTTGACGACGACGGGTGTCGAAGTTTCTCCGGAAAACATCATCATCGTACCGGGCGGCAAAGTTACGATGTTCGCGGCTATCCTGATCTTTGGCGAACCCGGCGCGGAAATCCTCTATCCCGATCCGGGCTTTCCGATATACCGTTCGATGATCGAATTTACCGGCGCCAAGCCAATTCCCGTACCGATACGGGAAGAGAACGGCTTTGCCTTCTCAGCAGATGAAACGCTGGCGCTGATCACGCCGAAGACGCGGCTACTGATCCTCAACTCCCCCGCCAATCCGACCGGCGGCGTGACGCCGCGGGCCGAGGTCGAAAAACTGGTCAAGGGACTTGAAGCCCACCCGCATGTCGCCATCATGTCGGACGAGATCTATGATGTCATGACCTATGACGGGGAGGAACAGTGCTCGCTCCTCACCTTCCCCGCGATCCGCGACCGATTGATCGTTTTGAACGGCTGGTCCAAGACATGGGCCATGACCGGCTGGCGCATGGGCTGGTCGATCTGGCCCGATCAGCTCTACGACAAGGTTCGCAAATTCGCCGTCAATTGCTGGTCCTGCGTCAACGCTCCGAGCCAGTTCGCCGGGATCGCCGCCATTGACGGGCCACAGGACGACGTTGAAAAGATGTGCCGGGCCTTCGACAATCGCCGCCGCATCGTCGTTGACGGGCTGAACAGCCTGCCCGGAATCAGTTGCGCGACGCCAAAGGGCGCGTTCTACGCTTTTCCCAACATCAAGGAGACGGGCTGGCCCGCCAAGCAACTGGCTTCGGCACTCCTCGATGAGGCGGGCGTTGCCCTGATCGGCGGACCGGATTTCGGCATTCTCGGCGAAGGCTATGTGCGCCTCTCCTATGCCAACTCGGAAGAGAATATCCTGCGCGCTATCGAGCGGATCGAAAAGTTCCTCGCGAAATAGCGCGTGTTTTCAGGAGACTGCGTGGATCTTCGGGCTTGCCTCGAGGATCCACAAACTGGCGTGCGAACGCTTCCGCGACGCGCCACGCGAGCGCTTAGGCCGGCGTGCTCGCCTTGGCATTCGAAACTGTCGCTTCGATGTGATCGATCAGGCTGTCCGGCAGCTTGAGCCGCCCGGCAAGCAAGTCGAGATAGCCGCGTTCTGCTCTTGTCTTCGGATCGATGGCAAGCCGCGAAGCGGTGTAGAGCTCGACTTTCTGCGCGTCGGTGACCGCGGCGGCAACGAGGGCGTCGATGTCGACGGGCGCGTTGAGCTCGTTCGTGAGAAACGCCTGGGTGTCGCTGTTGAGGCCGGAAAGAGCCAGCTTTTCAGCGATGCGCTTACGTTCGGCGTCGTCTACGTGGCCATCGGCGCGGGCGGCGGCGATCATCGCGCGCACCAGCACCAGCGCAAATTCGTGCGCGCCTTGCGGCGCCGTTTCGGGATGGAAGCTTGAATCGCTCGGCGGCGGCAGCAGTTCACCGTCAAGCGCCATCGGCTCGGCCTCGGCGGGAGCCTTGCCGGACTGATAATTCTGATAGGCCTTGTAGGCAAGGCCCGCCACGGCGGCGAGACCGCCAAGCTTCAAGGCGCCGCCCGCAACTTCCCGGCCAGTTCCCGTGCCAAGGAGGATTGCGGCGATTGCGCCGGCAGCGAGTGGATTGTCTTTGGCCATCTGCGTTGCCTTGCCGGTGGTGTCACGTACGGACGTTCCGGTCCCGGGGATGTTGCTTCCAAGGAAATCATCGAGAATCTTCTTCGGATCGAGCATGCTAATCTCCTCTTTGGCTGCATGACCTGGCCCCGCTTAGTTAGGACCGGGTTCGTGGCATTGCAATGACTGGAGGGAGATTTGTCGGACGCCTGCTCAGATCAGCGAATCCACCGGAGCGTGCGTGCCAAACGTTACGATCCTATGTGCTCTTTCGCGCCGCGCTCTCTCGCCAGCCGCACCTGTTTCTGCCGCTCGGCAAAGCGGGCACGATCTTCATCCGTGCGCTCGTGGTAGCAATTGGGGCACGACACGCCGTCTTCGAACAGCGGCGATAGCTTGTCCTCGGTAGCGATCGGATTGCGGCATGCGTGACAGAGTTCCGCTTCGCCCTCCACAAGGCCATGGCCAACTGAGACGCGCTCGTCGAAGACGAAACATTCCCCCTCCCAGCGGCTATCCTCGGCAGGGATATCCTCGAGATATTTCAGGATGCCGCCTTTGAGGTGGAACACATCCTCGAAGCCCAGGCCCTTGACAAAAGCCGTTGCCTTCTCGCAGCGGATGCCGCCCGTACAAAACATGGCGATCTTCTTGCCCTGCAACGCGTCGCGGTGGGCGTCCACCCACTGCGGAAACTCGCGGAAGGTCTTGGTCTGGGGATCGACAGCGCCGGCAAATGTGCCGATTGCCGTTTCGTAATCGTTGCGCGTATCGATAAGGATGGTATCCGGGGCCGAGATAAGCGCATTCCAGTCTTCGGGCTGCACATAGGTGCCTACACTTTGCAGCGGATCGATATCGGCAACGCCCATCGTGACGATCTCTTTCTTCAGCCGCACCTTCATGCGCTTGAACGGCATTTCGCTTGAATGGGAGTATTTGAGCTCCATGCCGGCAATGGCCGGTTCGGCGTTGAGGAAATCGACAAGTTGCTGGATTGCTGCCGCCGATCCCGCAACAGTGCCATTAATGCCTTCTTTGGCGAGGAGGAGCGTCCCTTTGATGCCTAGCCCGCAGCAAAGCTTTGCCAAGGGTTCCTGCAGGGACTGATAGTGATCCAGCCTCGCAAAGCGATAAAGCGCAGCCACTTTGAAGGGCAGATTTGAAGAACGATCGGTCATGATCGCATCCAACTACTGTGCCGGGGGCTCGATTTCAAGCATTTTGGCGAATTCCGTGCTGTGGCCCATAGTCTCGTCGTACTTGTTGGCCAGTATTTCCGGGATTTGGTGGACAAACCGGCCCTGCCCTACTAAATCGATTGAACCCAAGGCTAATGGAGCGAACGACATGACCCAGAAGACCGATCTGCTATTACCCGTACTCAAGGGCCAGCCGGTTATTCCGGTCATTCTCGTGCACGATGTTGCCCACGCGGTGCCACTCGCGCGCGCGCTCGCCAAGGGCGGTCTGCCGGCAATCGAAATTACCCTCCGAACTCCGGCCGCGCTCGACGCCATCCGCGCGGTGGCTGACGAAGTGCCGGAAGCAATCGTTGGCGCCGGCACCATTCTCAATGCACGTCAATACGAGGAAGCCGTCGCTGCGGGTTCGCGCTTTATCGTCAGCCCCGGCGCTACGCCGCAGCTGATCGAAGCCGCCCGCAACAGTAAGGTGCCCTTGCTGCCCGGAGCCATTACGCCCGGCGAGATCATGACGCTGCGCGAGGAAGGCTACACATTGCTGAAGTTCTTCCCGGCGGAACAGGCAGGCGGTGCGACCTTCCTCAAGTCGCTTGCATCGCCGCTGTCGGGCACAATTTTCTGCCCGACAGGTGGCATCAGCGCCGCCAATGCCAAGACCTATCTGGGCCTGCCGAATGTGGTCTGCGTGGGTGGCTCGTGGGTCGCCCCGGAGGAACTCGTCAAGGCGGGCAAGTGGGACGAGATTACCCGGCTCGCCGCCGATGCAGTAAAACTGGCTTGCTAGGGCAAGTTTTTGCTTGTTGCTTGCCTGCGACCTTGGGCAAGTCACCCTCCGGGGTCGCTTCACGACTATGGAGCTCCACCGTCATCCTCGGGCTTGACCCGAGGATCCTCCACTATCAGTCGGTGAAGTGGATCGCATAGTCAGAACGACCAGTATTCTCGTGTCATGGATTCGCGGTTCAAGCCCGAGGATGGCGGCTGGGCAGTGGGGGGACGTCAAGGCAGGAGCGCCGAACGAACCTCCGCTTGTGGGGATGCTATTTACGATCCGCTCGTCGGACTGAACTTGGCAATTTGCAAGAACGTCACGGCCTTGCCGGTAAACTTGTTGGCCGCTACCGGTGCATCATGCTGGAAGCCGGCGACATAGACGGTGGTCGGCGCAGTGCGCAGCAAGGCATTGCGGATGACTGCCGGTTCAACTTGCGGCGACACGTCCGCCACCTGTTCGTTGGACAGAGCGCGATCCGGCACGTCAGACGCAACCTGGATCGACTTGGGCGCCTGTTCCTGTGCAGCCTGCCGGTGCGGCTTGGCACCCTTCGCGGTCGTGATGACGCCGCTGTCGAGCATGGCGACCGGGTCGCCGTTGGCATGGAGCATGGTTTGCCGCAACGAATCCTGCTGCGCGGCCGACGCAAGCTGTATGTTCTGCTGCGTTGCGGGCTGTGGATGCGTCACGCGCCCACCCGTCGTGCTCGGAACAGTCGGCAACGGCTGCGATGCCGCTGACTGACGCAGCAGCGCTTCTGGTGTCGGGTCTTCGTCCGGAATCTGGATGACGTCCTGTTCCGCCGATGCAGCATCGTACGCCGGTGCCTTCGTTGTCACGGCTGCGGCACTCACGGCAGCTGGACGCTGATCGGGAACGATCGACGCCATCATCATGTCATTGTGCTTCGGCTTCTCGAAAGGCACAGGAACCAGCGCATTGACCATCTCGGCCTGTGCCTTGCCAGCGTCGCTATCACTAGCGTCGGGGTTGGCGGCAATGAGGTCACGAATGGCGCTCGCACTATCCTGCGGCCGCGGTTCTGGCAGAGCCGCAATCACAGTGGACTTGTCGGAGGCAAGCGCGTTGAGCGTTGCGGGTGCTTCAGGCACAGGTGTCGGCGAATAGTCGGGCCGGCGCAGCGGCACAGGTACGTTCAGGGCCAGAGACTGGCTGTCGTCCGGCGTACCGGCCTGCATATCCTGTTCGGCGGGAGGCGGTGCCTTGGCGGTCGTTGCCACCGGCGCTGCCTTACCCTCTGCCTCGTCAGCGACGGATGCAGGCTGCCCCGCCACGCTCTTCGCCGGTTTCGCAGCGGAGGCTACAGCGACTGAACCTTCGCCGGAGTCTTCGGCTTCATCCGCGCCTCCGCCAAAGAGTATGCCGAAGAGCGTCTTGCCTCGACCGGAGCGCGAGGCGCTGGCGATCTGGATGGAGCTACCATTGCGACGGCGTGCTTCATAAGCGGCAACGGCCTGCTCGTATCCAGGAAGCGGCTTGCCGTCGGATGGAATGTGCAAGGTCTTGCCATCCGGGAATACGGTCAGGAGTTCCTTGCGGCTCATGCGTGGCCAATAACGCACGTTGCCGACGTCGGTATGGACGAACGGCGAGCCAGAGGTTGGATAGTAACCAACGCCGCCTGCCTGGAACTTCAGGGCGGTGTAGCGAAGGGTCTGAAGCTTGACGCCCGGCAGATACCAGTCCATCGCCTTGCCGAGCATGTGCTGGCTCTTTTCGGCAACACCGCGCGAACGCGAACGCAGCATGGAATTCGTTGCTGGCGAACGATAGCCGCAAATGACGTAGATATAGTCGCGGCCGCCGACCGTCTGGTAGATCTGCCAGACGAGGTCGAACAGACGGGGGTCCATCTTGGTGGGTTCGTTGCGGCGCCAGTCGCGCAGGAACTTGTTCAGCCTGTTCAAGCCATCCTGCTGAAACCGGCCGTCCTTCTTGAACGTGACTTCGATACGCTCATTCGTGTGAACGGCATAAAGCCGGAGTGTGCGGGTCTCGGCATTCGCCTGGGCTGAGGCAAAGAGCATCGACGCAACGATCATAGTGAAGGCAAACCAAGCGGTACGCGCGAGCGAGGCAACCGTCGAACTGCCGTTCTCTGCATGTTTCATGTATGACAATTTCGTCCCAACCCTGACCGCGATTTACAACCCCCGGATGGCTGAATTAT
>NZ_JBBNAM010000271.1:0-3655 GCF_037994425.1 Phyllobacterium sp. | reverse complement strand
GGTGTGGTTCGCAGAGTTGCGAACCACACGCTTGTTGCCGTCAATAGCCCACGGTGAAGCGCTGCTTCACATGCTGGGGTTTTTCGGCCTCATCAAGGATTGCCACAGCAAGATCGCTGGTGCTTATCGCGCTGTTTCCGTCGGTGTCAAAGACCGGTTCATCCTTGCCGAGCCGATATTTGCCCGTCCGGTCGCCCGGAACCAGCGAAAAGGGTGGGGAAACAAGGCTCCAGTCTAGATTTGACTCGCCGCGCAAATCTTCGAGTGCCTGGCGCGCGCCTAACGCGCCTTCCTTGTATTCAGCGGGAAAGCCCTTTCCATCCACCAATTGCGAGCCATCGGGGGCCCGCAAACTGCCGGCGCCGCCGACCACGATAAGACGCTTAATGCCGGCCTGTTTCGTCGCCTCCGTGATCGATTTGCTGCCCGCAATGTGGATAGCCTTGATATCGGGGTTGCTCCAGCCTGGATTATAGGCGGAGATGACGATGTCGTTTCCCTTCAACTTTGCAGCAAGATCTGCGGTATTCAGGACGTCGGCTTCCACCGCGGTCACGCCCTTGAGGTGTTCCACCTTACCGGGGCTGCGCACGAGTGCCGTTACGCTATGGCCGCGAGCTGCAGCCTCGTTCAGGATTTGCGTACCCACGAAACCCGTGGCGCTGATCAATGCAATTTTCATGAAATGCTCCTTTGATGCGGACCCGCATCGATTAATGGTTACGAATAATAACTACGTATGCTAGGAAATGGTTTTTGAGAAGAACGCACTTTTTCCGTTTCAGGGTACATGCAAGTAACCACCCGTGCCCATAGGGGATGAGCAAATATGAGCATTCATGCGAAAACCGAAAGCAACGCGCCGCTTCTGGCGTCGATGCCGGCAATGGAAGCGGACGGCGGCGGCTCCTGCCCGATGCGCGAAGTGCTCGACATTATAGGAGATTCGTGGAGCCTTTTGGCCGTCATCAACCTTCAGGCGGGGCCACGGCGATTCAATGTGCTGCGCCGAATGATCGAAGGTATTTCGCAGCGCATGCTGACTGTAACCCTGCGCTCGCTTGAGCGGGAAGGCCTTGTCACGCGGACGGTAAAGCCAACCTCGCCGCCGGAAGTAACCTATGCACTCACACAGATGGGCCATTCGATTGCGGTGCCGATCGGTGCCCTCGGCGAATGGGCAGTCAAGAATCGCGGCAATCTCAGAGACGCCCGCAAGGCGTTTGACGAAACTGTGCGCGCGTGACGCGGCGAGCGTGCCAAAAACTTTTGTGCGGTGCGGAACCATCCAATAGCGTGAGCGTTTAAACGAGCCTTGGGAAGCATTTCCCGGGGTGTTTCATTGGGGCGCGGTTCGTCCGGCCGATAGTGATTTCATTACATCAATGGAGAAAGACATTATGGTTCGATTTATTCCAGCGCTTGTCGTCGTAGGCTCAGTACTCGCTGCAGGCACGATGGCAGCGACGGCGAAAACGGTGAAGAGCGAAGCTCCGGCAAAGACGACGCACCTCGGGATTCTGGCCTGCCAGGTGGATGGTGGCGTAGGCCTGGTCTTCGGATCCAACAAAAGTATCAACTGCTCTTATAAGCATCGCGACGGTTCGGTCGAAAACTACAAGGGAAAGCTCGGGAAGCTCGGCCTCGACCTTGGCGTGACGCAAAAGTCATACCTCAGCTGGGCTGTCGTGACATCAGCAGATAACAAGCCGGGCGCCAATGCGCTTGCCGGCAAGTATGTCGGCGTTTCCGCAGGGGCGTCGGTTGGGCTTGGACTTGGCGCCAACGCGCTTGTCGGCGGGTCGAACAAAAGTATTGGGCTTCAGCCTTTTAGCACCGAAGGCACCCAGGGCTTGAATGTCGCCGTCGGCGTCAGCAGCCTGTCGCTCGAGCCGGTCGAAGCCAATCGTCCGGTCAGGAAGCACAAGTCGTAAGCCTCGCAAACGAAACCGCCAGCGTTTCAGATGGCCGGTGCGTCCTTGGCGCCCCGGCCTTTTCTATGGAGCAATCGACGGCGTTGCGATTGGAACCGAGCCTCAGGTCGTGGCGTTTCTTATGCTTCAATCGCTAGCAGGAGAAAAATTATGCCCGCAAAATCTCAGGCACAGCAAAAGGCCGCTGGAGCCGCACTTTCAGCCAAGCGCGGCCAGAGGAAGAAGAGTGAACTCAAGGGTGCCTCAAAGAGCATGTATGACTCGATGAGCGAGAAACAGCTCGAAGAGTTTGCCGAGACTGACCGCAAAGGTCTGCCTAAGAAGAAAACCAGTCACTAATACGGTTGAGGCGTGCATTCTTACTGGCAGATGCGCGCCTCGCATTTCTTTCCGTGACATCCAAGATCAAGGTGAAGATTTCCCTGGTGGGCCGCATCACCGTCCGGACCGATCACGGTCATGAAGCGGTCGCAGCTCGCTTTATGCAAGGCCCGCCAGAAGGTCTGCTCTTCCGGAGCGCCCTTCCAGCCTGAGCCGAGCTCGGTCCCTTTGCCATTCTTGAACTTGAACGCGACGATATCGACGGCATTGGCGAAGGCGTGTTCCGAAACGCGGCCCTTGTGCCCGTTATTCACCTTACGGCACTGATAGTCGGATCCGGTGGTGATGCTTTCGATGTCTGCGCCGAAATCCTTCTGGGCTTCTTTTTGTATTTCGACGACCCAGGTGGCAAGAGAACCGGCCATGGCGCAGTTCGTCGTTATGGCAGCGGCTAGCTTGACCGGATTGTCCTTGCCAATTGTCGTGATCTTCAGTGGCGAGCGTTCACCGCACATCCCCTCTGACAGTGGTGCAATGAGCGCGCCCTGGACCTCGCCATTCATCAGTGCAGGGCAGGCATTCTGGTAGACCCGGTCTGGAGAAACGGAAGGATCGACCTTTTCGACGCTTTCTTCGTGATCGCCGTTCGCTTCACTCTTGCCTGCCTGGTCAGATTTGGGCAGCGGATTCGGGCCCAATTGCTCGGCGGGTTTGACTTCTGGTTTCGCCGATGGCTCTTGCTTGGTATCCCCTGCCGCAGGCTTTTGCGAAGGCACCGGGGTTTCCGGGTCGGCCTTCTGGATTTCATCCTTGGGCTTTTCCTCCGGTTTTGGCGCCTCAGTTGCCTGGGCTGCGCGCGGATTGGGTTCGGGCAAGGGTGGCACCGAAGGCAGTGGCGGCTGCATTGCTGCCGCATGAGCCGGTCGCCGCCGCCGTGCATCGGCGTCGCCCAGGCTGGCGAAAATCATTGTGCTTGCGATGAGGGTAGTAAAGGACAAAAGAAATATCGAGCGGCGCGCGGGCTGCGAGAATAGGGTCATTATCGGCTCTACTCCTGTTGAGCGTCTAGCCTAACGCCTCAACCGGGCCATGGGTTTCAATTAATGTGATCCGCTGAAACACGCGTGCTCCCGCTTGACATCCTTCGGCCTTCCCACTAGAAGCCACCCCAGCGCAGGGCCCAACGGCTCTGCGTTTCATTTGACGTGTCCCGTGAGTGATTTCGCAATGCGTGCGTGGATCATTCTGTCAGTCTTCACACAAAGGAGGCAGAGGAGGGCGCGTTTCCTTGAACCGGCGCGTGAGCTTCGGTTCGTATTTGTTTGAAAGGAAATGCGATGAGCAAGCGCGAATCGTCCAAGTATAAAATTGACCGCCGTCTTGGCGAAAACATCTGGGGC
>NZ_JBBNAM010000270.1:0-2185 GCF_037994425.1 Phyllobacterium sp. | reverse complement strand
GATTTTTTTCTTGCTCTCGCGCGGTGCCCGATTCTTCGAGTCAGACCAGCTATTTACGAACGATTGTTGTTGCCATTTCTCACCCAATCGAGAACATAGAGCCTTAACGCGGAAGAAAGATTGGAATTGCGGTCCCGTGCTTCGTCAACCTCGGCGATGAGGCCGGCCAAGGTCAGAACTCGGGCTTTGGCAATGTCGAGCAGAAGATCGTAGAACGCGTCTTCGAGCGAAAAACTGGTGCGATGGCCGTGAATGGAAACGGATCGCTTGCGGACGGCGCTCACTTCTTGTCCGTCGGGACTTCGGCTGTGTCGTAACTGTCCGGCTTCTCCAGCCGGTTGGTTTCGAGAAAACGCGCCGCTTTGCTGTTTGCGTCGCTTTCGAATTGCTTTTCGACTTTGGTGCGGCCAAATCGAATGCGGTTCTCAGCCGCAAGCTTGTCCTTGGCGTCCTTGGCCTTGCGCTTCTTGACCAGGCGAAGGTTGACGATTTCGGCCACAGCTATTTTTTCTTGCGGAAAGAGTCCAGCGATACCACGGAAGCCGATGATTTCTCGCCGTTTTCCTCGGTCGCTTCGCCACTGGCCTTTGCCGGCTTCTTTGCCGCCTTTACGGGCGGCTTCGGTTTGGCGCCTGGGGTTGCAACCTTTGGCTTCTCCGGCTGGGCAGGAGCGATACTGGTGATGCCCTGATCATTGTCTCCAACCGTTTCAGCGATTTCGACGTCGAATTCGAGCTCGAAATTGACCGATGGGTCATAGAATCCGCGAATGGCGGAGAACGGCACGACGAGCCGTTCCGGAACGTCACCAAAGGAAAGACCGACCTCGAATTGGGTATCGGTGACCTGCAGGTCCCAGAACTGATGCTGCAGAACGATCGTCATCTGTTCGGGATACTTCTCGTGCAGACGCGTCGATATGCGAACACCCGGCGCTCCGGTAAGGAACGTGACAAAGAAATGATGATTGCCGGGAAGACCCGCCTTGGCGACTTCGCCCAGCACTTTGCGAATGACGCCGCGAAGCGCTTCCTGGGCAAGTATATCGTAGCGGATCATATCTTGTGGCATGCATTCTTATCCCATGGAGGCACCCCTGCCTGTCAAGCGGAGGGATCACCGAATTTCGACCATTATGGCGCATGGCTAAAGGAATTGCGACCGCTTGTCAGCACTCCGCTTAAATTTAACGTGATGTGCCATACGGATCGGCGATTGCGGCGAACAAGAACCGTTTCGCAGGCCGAAATATGGATCAGCCGGCAACCACAAGTGGAACTCCCGACCGGGTCGAATCGTCCTTCCGGTGGGCGTAGGCGCGCATGAACGTGCGCACCGCGTTGCGCGAGGCGCTCTCCAACTGCTCTTGCGTTGGTGTATCGCCGAACAAGGTTATCATTTGCAGGTCGGCGTTGACGAGGGCAAGAAACTGACGGGCGGCGACGTCGAAATCGTCTATTTCAAGGACGCCCTTGTGGCTCAGGCGTGCGAACAGGGCGGCGAGGGCGGTGGTGATCTTGCCAGGGCCATGCTGGCGCCACGCCTCGAACAGGTGCGGATAACGCTCGCCTTCCGTTTGGACCAGCCTGCGCAGGAAACGCCCATCCTGGTTGCACAGGCAATTTTTGGTCAGCCGGTTGGCAAAGGCAGTCAGGTCGTCCTCAAGATTATCGCTATTTTCGGGGAAGGTCGCGAGGATCGAAAAGAGCGTAGCGTTGGCGCGGTCCATGACGTCATCGACGACAGCGGTGAACAGCGTCTCCTTTTCGCGGTAGTGATTATAGATCGTCTGGCGCGATACGCAGGCCTCGACGGCAATTTCATCGATGCTCGCTCCGGAAAACCCCTCGCGGCAAAATACATTTGCGGCGGCATCGAGGATGGAAAGGCGTTTGGCGCAGTTGCCACGCTGACTTGGGCCCGCCGATTTGAGGGCAGCTTCACGAATTTTCATGAGCGAAAGATAATGCGTCTTGACGATTTAGACAACGGTGTCTAATTTGACACTTGTGTCCAAAATTGTTGACACATCAATTCAATGGATATGTGTGCTTCCTCCCAAGCCTGTGCGCTCGTCCGAAACCATCCTGAGAGCAATGCAACGCAGAAACAATCCGGTTTCAGCGCTGCGGTTTCCTGAAAGATTTGCACCATGACGACTTCCTTCTTTCGCAACGCCCTCATC
>NZ_JBBNAM010000269.1:0-2550 GCF_037994425.1 Phyllobacterium sp. | reverse complement strand
CCCGGTCTGGGCCCGCCTTGTTGAAGGTCGAACGATGGCTTTCTTAGAAAAGAGTAGCTCACAGCTCGCAAGATGGCGCCGATGCGAGGTGGTTGGAGGCGTGCGTCCTTCATACCGCCGTTCGGGGGCCACCGGGCAAGGCGTTGCGTGACAAGCGGCGCTCTCTGATCAACCCGCACATTCTTCACCCCAGCGAACCTGCTTGCGCCGACAACCTTGCAAAGGCCGCGCGCAAGCGCGGGACGGCAAAGTCGACGAACGCGCGCACCTTCGGCACGGAAAGGCGTCCGTGGGGTGTCACGAGGTGAACTGGCAAAGGCGCCGACTCGGCATTGCGCAGTAAAATCTCGAGCAATCCGCTCTCCACGCTCTCGGCCACGTGGTAGGTGTAGAGCCGGGTGACGCCGTGGCCGTCGATGGCGGATGCGAGCGCAGCGCGGACACTATTGACGACGAGCCGCGGCTTGAGATGGACCGAGCGTGCGATCGAACTGCCTGCCGCCGGCGGGAAGACCCAGGCATCTTGGCCGAAGTGTGTCGTGGTGACAATCTGGTGCCTGGCAAGATCGGCCGGCTCGACGATGCGCGGATGTCTGGCAAGGTAGCGCGGCGAAGCAACGACGACCCGCTTTACATCGCCACCAACCCGGACAGCGACCATCGAGGAATCTGGCAGGTCGGCGACACGTAAGGCAATATCAATGCCTTCCTCGACGAGGTTAGCGTGGCGGTCGAGGAGCACCATCTTCACCGAGACGGCCGGAAAGGCTTCAAGATAGGCATCAACGATCGGGCGCAGAATTTCTTCGCCGCTGATGGGTGGGGCTGTCAGCGTGAGGGTGCCGCGCGGTGCTGTCCGTTCGCCGGCAACCGTCAGATCAGCTTCCTCCAGGTCAACGAGGACCCGCCGGCAAGCGGCCGCGTACCGCTCACCCGCCTCGCTAAGCTTGATCGAGCGCGTGGTGCGGTAAAGGAGTTCAGCGCCCACGTAATGCTCAAGGAAGGCTATGGCCCGGCTCACGGCCGCTGGTGAGCGACCAAGCACGCGTCCCGCGCCGGCAAGGCTGCCGGCGTCGATGGCTGCAATGAAGACCTTCATCACATCGATACGGTCCATCTTCGTTCTCCCCAATGCGGTACCTGGTGAAGCCGCGACCACACGCTCCGGCAAAGCCGCTGACAACCACCGGCGAAAACGGCTGATCTCAGGATAGATTATTCCACTTTGCGGAACAATACCTGCCGATCAACGGATATTCATTCGATCTACGCATGAGGCTATTTTCGCGGCGTGTCCCAAGGCGGACGGCCGGCGGCAATTTCGCAAGCCGGGAGCAACATCGAGGTCTAGGATGAGTACTGAACGAAAAGTAGCGATCGTTACCGGCGGATCGCAGGGCATTGGTGCCGGTCTGGTGAAGGCTTTCAGGGATCGCAACTACCGGGTTGTGGCAACGTCCCGCTCGATCAGGCCAAGCAGCGATCCCGATATTCTCGCCATTGCCGGCGACATCAGCGATCCTGCTACGGCCGAGAAGGTCGTGCGCGAAGCTGTGGCGCGCTTTGGCCGGATCGATACACTCGTCAACAATGCCGGCATCTTCATTGCCAAGCCCTTTACCGAATATACCGCCGAGGACTTCGCGTCGAAGATTGCAACGAACGTCGCCGGCTTTTTCCATATCACGCAGCGCGCGGCGGCACAGATGCTCAGCCAGGGATCGGGGCACATCGTCAGCATCACGACGAGCCTGACCGATAACCCGGTTGCCGGAGTGCCCTCGGTCCTTGCCAACCTTACCAAGGGCGGCATCAATTCAGCCACCAAGTCACTTGCGATAGAATATGCTACAAGGGGCATCAGGGTGAATGCAGTCTCACCCGGCATCATCACTACCCCGATGCATCCTGCCGAGACCCACGAGTTTCTCGCGGGCCTCCATCCGGTCAAACGCATGGGCGAAATTCGCGATATCGTCGAGGCCGTGCTCTATCTTGAGTCCGCCAGCTTCGTTACCGGCGAAATCCTCCATGTCGACGGCGGCCAGAGCGCTGGCCATTAGAGGAGGTTGTCATGCCCATTGTCACGATCCAAGTCACGCGCGAAGGGTCCGGCCCTGGACGCGATCGGGTGACCCCCGAGGAGAAGGCGGCCCTTATCTCCGGCGTCAGCCACCTCCTTCTCGATGTCCTGCACAAGCCGCTTGAGGCAACGTTCGTTGTCATCGAGGAGGTTGAACTGGAAAACTGGGGCTGGGGCGGAATGCCCGTGCCGGAATACCGCAAGCGGCTCGCGAGCGGCAGCAACGGCTAGAACGCATGCACGCGCGCTGCCATGACCCAGCGGGAAAATGGCAGCGCGCTATACGTATTCTTGCTGGTTTAAAGCGGCGTGACGTCGAAGCCGAACCACTTCTGCGACAGCGCCTTGATCGTGCCATCTGCCTTTGCAGCATCGATGGCGGCGTTGAATTTCGCCTTCAGCTCCGGTTCGTTCTTGCGCAATCCGACCGAGCTTCCCTTGCCGAGGAACCCACCCTGGAAACGCGG
>NZ_JBBNAM010000268.1:0-20409 GCF_037994425.1 Phyllobacterium sp. | reverse complement strand
TGGTGCAACTGGAACTGGCGCAGATCCTCAGCCGTCGCCGTGTCGGGGGAGCGGCCGATGAAGGCGGCAAGCGCCTTCACGCAACGGATGTAGTCACGGCGCGTGCACTCGGTGAAGCCGCGCAGGGCCTCGTGCATCGAGCACATTGGGAACCCGCACCCACCCGAAATCCCCTCTGAACCCGGTGCACCAGATCACCGTTGTGATCCCCCGCGCCGCGAGATCAACTGATAGGACTGGTGGATTCGGCAGAAGCGCGCCAATTACCTCCGCAGGGTCCGGCTCAGCCTTCGGGGCATCGAACCCGTTGCGCGCGATGTACTCATCGATCTGGCTTCGAACTTTAGCGGAGCCCTCATCTGCATGGCGAACATGCTCTTCTGCCTCGTCGCTGAACGAGAGGCGGCCATCGTCGACGCCGGTGAGCCGGCCGAGCAAGACAACGCCTTGCGCACTGAGGGACTGCAGGCTGATCGTATGGAGCGCTCCTTGCAGCGGCCTTCCAGGAATAGGCCCCTGTTGAAGTATTTCCCGGCGCGTCACATCTATCAGTCCGCTAAGAACCAACCAGACACTGATGTGACGACCTCGGTACATTCGGGGCAGCCGGCCCACTCGGCTCGTCGAAAGAAACACAGTTCGCCCCGCCTGGACCAAGTCCTCGGCGATTTGGCCGCCCGACTGGGCGCTGCCGACCACCAACACGGCTCCACTTTCGAGACCTGATGCGTTTCGGTAGGCCGATGCATCAATCTGTCGGACTTCGGGCGGCAACAGAGCAGAGAAAGGCGGGCGCGCCGGCCAATTCTGGTTGCTGCTGGCGATCACCACATTCCTCGCCCACAGGGGGCCGCGCGGAAGGGCCACTCGGTACAGGCCACCGCTCGCAACAAGATCGGTCACCGGCGTACCGGTTTCCACCGGAAGGCCGTACCGGCCGGCATAGTCCTCCAAGAGCGCGACAAACTCGCCACTTGTCATTGCACCGTCGGGATCGGGCCCGACATAGGTATCCCCGGGCATGACCGTTTGGATGTTAGGTGTGTTTACCCGAAAGGAGTCCCAGCGCTGGGTTCGCCAGGTCTCACCGATGCGACCTCGCTCCAACACTCTATGACGCAAGCCGCGCTGCGTCAGCGCGTGACTGACACCTAGCCCCGCCCAACCCGCACCGATGACGACGGCATCAAGAATGTCCGTTCCGCTCGTCATTAAGCTCCCCTCTGATTGGCAGCCTATTGTACTTTGTGAAATCGGTAAATGGTGGTCCGCTTTCCAGTACGGCGTTGGCGCCAAGTGGCCGGCGTTTCATAAATTATAAAGGCCATGCAATGACATAGCGGTGCTCAGTTTCGTCCTCTCGTACCGCTGGTCGGTCGGGACCACCCATCGGTTATGTCGGGTTAACTGCATCGCTGGAACCTTCCATTGCAACGTTAGTCGTCGCACTCTTACGCGATGCGACCCCTACGGTATTCCATCAATTTAGCATTGGATGGGTGCTGCGATCATCGCGTGATGATCCCGGACAAAGACCTGCATCGTCACGCAGCCAATACCCTCGCGCAGGCTGATGCCCTCTTCTTAGGCCGGCTAACCTACGAGATGATAGAGGCAGCGTGGCGGCCGGTGGCGCAGACGGAATGAACCCTGATTGGATGGAACCCTTCGCCAGAACCATTGATGCGGCAAAGAAGTACGTCGTGTCGAGCACACTAAACCAGGTAGATTGGAATGCCGAGCTCGTGCGCGGGGATCATCTGGAGAACGTCGTCCGGCAATTGAAGCGGCAGCCGGGCAAGGGACTGTTCGTGGGAGGTGTAAGGCTCCCACTGGCGTTGGCGGAGTTGGGATTGATCGATGAATATGAGTTCGTGGTGCAGCCCAGGCTGGTGGCAAGTCGATTGACGCCGCTTTAGGCAATTCCGGGAATTCCAAAGGCCCGCAATGACATAACGGTGCCCAGTTTCATCCTCTCCGGTACCCTTTCCTTCCGTTCCAAGAAAATTTTGCGCGGTTTACGCGACCTACCACCTACGGATGGTGACTGAAACGGGCGACGCGCGCATCCTTCATCAGGCTGCGAAAGTTCGGTCCGCTGACATGAACCAATGTCCTGTGGTCGCCGCCTTCGAAATAGACATCGCTGTCGTCCCCGAGGCTTTCATCAAGTATTACCGGCACGTCGTAGGCCGACCCGATCGGCGGTACAGCGCCAATGTCGCAGTCGGGAAACAGTGAGGAAACTTCATCCTCCGAGGCAAGGCCAAGACGCCGGTCCACTACATCCTGCAGTGTGGAAAGCTCGATCCGATGGGTGCTCGGAACAACGGCCAGAACGTAACCCGTTTCGTGGTGTACGACGACGGATTTCGCCAGCCTGCTGCCCGGAACGTGCGCCGCTCGCGCGGACTGGCTTGTTGTCGATGTGCGGTGATGGGCCACGGTGTCGTAGGCGACCCCCTCGCCGTCGATATAGTCCTTCAGTTTTCTTGCGATTGTCATCGTGGCACCCCCTGTTGCGTGGTGACCGTCCGCAGACATTCTCCTCCCTTGAGCGTCGAAGTCAACGGCGAAGACGACGTTAGGTTTACCCTGAAATGTCGAAGGTGATACTGTAGCGGCACGACGTGGCGGGTTGTGCTTCGTTCATGAAGGCGACCTTCACCGCATATTCACCGGACGGCGGCAGCTTGCCTATATAGCCATCGCCGATGGCCTTTGCCTCAATGACAGGGCCATCGCCGTCGGGGTTGTAGACGTTGAAAGTGCAGGCCTCATGATCCGACCGAAAGGCGATTGACATTTCCTGCCCGGGCTTGGCCTCTATAACGTAGGTGACGGTGTCGGTCCCGCGAATATCGCCCGCCAATGTCGTCGAGCGCATGCCCAGCCTGAATTTCACAGGGTAGGATTGGCTGGCGGCCAGCCCTTCGCTGGTGCAAGCCAAAACTGCGGAAATTGCAAGAATGAACAATCGTGTCTTCATGTTCGACTCATTCAAGCGAGAATAAAAGAATCCTAGCAGTTTTCCATTGGTGCGAAAGACGTGCGCGGCCATTTTCAGCCCTTGGTCTGCCTAATTACACCGAAAACCCGGTAGCGGGTTGTAGGGGAGACGCCCGGCGCATCTCTGATGACGCTTTTTGCCTTCCGCTAGATGGCGGAACAATTTCCGCCGCCTGCTGTTATCGATAGCCGGCGCCTGACACCGGCTCGTAGCGGGAAGGCATGACCATGTTCGGCAAGTTTTTTACAGATATTGCCAATCGAGTAGCGATGGCGGCGGGCAAGCCGGTGACGTTCATCCTCTGCTGCCTTGTTGTGGTCGTGTGGGGCATCAGCGGACCGATCTTCGGGTTTTCCGATACGTGGCAGCTCATTATCAATACCGGTACGACGATCATCACCTTCTTGATGGTGTTTCTCATTCAGAACACCCAGAACCGCGATGGCATCGCAATACAGGCCAAGCTCGATGAAATCGTCCGCGTCACCGAAGCCAAGAATGCCTTCATCGGCATCGAGCATTTGACGGAAGAGGAGGTCGAAAAATTCCGCCGCCAATGCGAGGCCGCTGCCAAAAAGGCAGATAAGTAGCTTGAAGGGCGCACTGCCGGAAAGCGACCCCAACGAAAGCCCGCTGCCAAGGCCTCCACCAGTCATTCGCGCTCTTCCCGTACTGCGGTAGCGGCGCGCTAGCGCACGCCCATTATTGTGCGGTGCAACCTATCATTTTGTTGCATTGCAGCTATGCAAAACTGTCACTGCAAGTTCTGCATCGCCTTCCCTATATCACCGTCAACGATCGGGAAATGACCCAACAAACAAGAAGTTACATAGGTGAGTGAAATGAACTTGATCCGCTCTTACAATAACTGGCGCCGCTATCGTGACACCGTCACGGAACTCAGCCGCCTTTCTGCACGCGAACTGAACGACCTTGGCATCTCCCGTGGCGATATCGCCTTCGTTGCCAAGCGAGCAGCTTCGGCTCGCTAATAGAATACGACTTGCGTCCGGAGCGCTCCTCCTCCCAAGTTTCGGACGTATAAAGACCGGTACTCCTCCTCCCAACCGGTCTTTACAAATAGCACCCACCGCTCCTCCCGCGGTGGGTGTTGTTTTTTGTGCCCTGCCCAGCGCAATCTTGCTCGCACCTTTCCTCTCAGCAAGGTAGAACCGGCCGACGCAGGAGACCAACATGACGGGCGGAATTCACCACATCACACTGATCACGCGCAAGGTTCAGGCCAATGTCGACTTCTATGTTGGCTTCCTCGGGCTGCGGCTGGTGAAACAGACCGGCGGCTTCGAAGACGCCACCCAGCTTCATCTGCTCTATGGCGACGCCACCGGCACACCGGGATCGCTCGTCACATTTCTCGTCTGGGAAGACGGCTCACCGGGCCGCGTCGGCTATGGCCAGCCCAGTGAAATCGCTTTGGCGATCGCGCCGGAAAGTATCGGCTTCTGGCTCACCCGTGCCTTGAAATACAATGTTCCGACGTCGGGGCCGGTGCAGGAATTCGGCGAACCCGTGCTAAGGCTCAACGATCCTGACGGGGTCATCGTCAAGCTTGTGGGTACCAACGCCGTCGCGGTCGGGGATTCCTGGGCGGGCGCGGGCATACCGGAACCTGATGCGATACGCCGCGTGCGCGGCGCAACCATTCTCACTGAACGACGCCAGGCAACCCGCGTCTTCCTCGAGGATCACTTCGGCTATAAGGCGAAGGATCAAACGGAATCGATCACGCGCATGGTCGCCGATAGCGGCGACTGCGTCGATATCCGCGATGCTTCGGGATTCTGGAGTTCGGCGCCGGGCACCGGCACGATCGACCATATTGCCTTTCGTGCGGCCAATATTTCCGAGGTCACGGCAGCCTTCGATCGCCTGCTCGAGAGTGGCGTGGATGCTACGGCCATCCACGACCGCAAATATTTTCATTCGATCTATGTGCGAGAACCGGGCGGTTCGCTGTTCGAAATCGCGACCGACGGTCCGGGTATGCTGATCGACGAGGCCGAGGACGAGCTTGGCTCGACGCTGTTCATTCCGCCGCATTTTGCCGAAGAGGCGGAAAACCTGAAAGTAATGCTGCCACAGTTCAGCATGCCGAATGACTGGAGGTTCATTTATCGCGAGCTTCCTTTCGTCCACCGCGTTTTCACGCCGGACCAGACGGACGGTCGCACGCTGGTGCTCCTGCACGGCACTGGCGGCAATGAGGCGAGCCTCATGCCTCTCGCAGCGACGGCAGCGCCGCGGGCTACCCTGATGGGCTTGCGCGGCCGCAGCACTGAGGAGGGTCATGCTCGCTGGTTCCGCCGGTTTGCACCGCTCAGTTTCGACCAGAAGGACATACGCTTCGAAGCGGAGGCATTTGCTGCCTTCATTGAAGGCGCTATCGAGGCCTATGGGCTCGATCTGCAAAAAACCGTCTTTCTTGGCTATTCGAACGGCGCAAACCTGCTCGCGGCCATGATGCAGTTGCATCCGGGTCTAGTTCGCAGTGCCGTCCTACTGCGTGCAGCCAAAGTGCTGGAGGAAGCGCCTCAGTCCGATCTTTCGGACGCACGCGTCCTGTTCGTAACCGGCGACCATGATCTCTTCGGCGCCAATGCGCCGGCGCTTGAGGCGGAGTTGCGGCAAGCTGGGGCGAAGATGACCTCGTTGAGCGTGCCTGCCGGCCACGAAACCGTTTCTGACGATATCGAAGCGATCCGCGGATGGCTCGCTGAAACAGAAATGGGGCAGACCTGATCTGCCCCATTTGAAACTTTATGCGAGCGGCTTGAGGCCAGCTTCGATCGATGCGCGTTTCGCCTCAAGGAACGGCGGCAGAGACAAGCTCTCACCCAGAGTCTCCATCGGCTCATCGACGGCGAAGCCAGGCGTATCCGTGGCGATCTCAAACAGGATGCCGTTCGGCTCGCGGAAATAGAGCGAGCGGAAGTAATACCGTTCGACCTCGCCGCTCGACGGCATGCGGAAGCCTTTCAGCCGTTCGGTCCATTCATGCAGATGATCCACATCGGGAACGCGAAACGCTACGTGGTGCACGGCGCCTGCTCCCTGGCGGGCGACCGGAAGGTCCGGCTGCACGGCGACGTGAAGCTCGGCCGCAGGTCCGCCCTCGCCCATGGCAAAGACGTGGACGTGGCCGACACCATCAGGCGACGCATAGTCGTTGACCTTGCGCATGTTCATGACCTGCAACAGGATCGCTTCCGTATTGGTGATATCCGGTACGCTGAGTGTAATCGGACCAAGACCGCGAATCTGATGCTCCGCCGGAACCGGGCTTTTCTCCCACGGATGCGACGGAGTAGCTCCGCCATCATTGATTAAGCGAAAGCGCTGGCCTTCGCCGTCTTCGAAGTCGAGTGAGTCATAGCCGCCAGTTTCAGCAATGTCGCCGGATTTGACGCCAAGTTCATCGAAGCGGGCTTTCCACCAGACAAGGCTCGCCTTGCTGCCGACGCGAAGTCCAGTGCGCGCAATACTATGTGTGCCGCGCCGTTCCGGACCGACTGGCCAATCAAAGAATGTCAAGTCCGAGCCAGGCGTCGCCTTCCCGTCCGCATAAAAAAGATGATAGGCGCTCGTATCGTCCTGGTTGACGGTTTTCTTCACGAGCCGAAGGCCGAGCGTCTGCGTGTAGAAGCGCAGGTTCTCCGGTGCATTTGCGGTAATGGCCGTCAGATGATGAATGCCTGTCAGTTGTAAGGTCATTTAAGCCTCCTGAATGGGTCCGTTGCGGCGTGTTTGCCGTTGGGGTGAATATCTGCGCTTGGTTTCACCCTATAAAGAGCCATTCTGCGCAACCTACGTTCGTCTAAAGCGAACATAATCGACCAAATCGGCTTTCGCAGACACTCAACGTCCGCTAGATTGAAACCATGAAATGGCGTTTTGACGATCTTCTCACTTTTCTCGACGTGATGGAAACCGGAAGCATCACGGTGACGGCAGCGCGCCTCAATTTGTCCAAATCGGTCGTCAGCAAACGTATCACCGAACTCGAGGCGGCACTCGCGATCGAACTTTTCCAACGCTCACCGCGCAAGCTCCTCGCAACTGCCAACGCGCTTGATTTTGTCGAGCGGGTGCGGCCCTTGGTGCGCGAGCTGCTCGATGCCGCCGACAGGGTCGGTGAGCGGCACAGCGCCGTCCGCGGCACTTTACGCATTGCAGCGCCCATGAGCTTCGGCACGCTGTATCTTGGGCGGATGATCGCCGACTTCGCCCGCCAATATCCGGAACTTGAAGTGGCGGTGGAATTCGACGACCGCATGGTTGATCTCGTCCGTGGTGGCTATGACGTCGGCATCCGCATCGGCATTCTAAAGGATTCGAGCCTTATAGCGCGGAAGCTTTGCACCGACGCCCGTGTTATTTGCTGCAGTCCGGATTTTGCCGCCACCAACGGTCTGCCGCAAACCTTGGACGATCTATCCAAATTCGCCTGTATCGACTATTCGAACGTGAATACGAGCCAACTCTGGCAGTTCGACGATCCCGCTCATCCGGCTGAGCCAATCTCCATTGCCATGCACGGGCGCATTGTCGCCAACAATGGCGAGGCGATGCGTGATATGGCGATCGCCGGCCTCGGACTGGTGCTTCTCCCGATGTTCATCGCCGCCGATGCCCTGCGCACGGGCACGCTCGTACCGGTACTGCCACAGGCCAGGCCGCTCCCCTATAGAATTCATGCAGTGTATCCGCCAACGCGGCACGTTTCGGCGAAAGTGCGCGCCTTCGTCGACCATCTCGTGCGCCACATCGGCGATCCGCCGATCTGGCAAATGACCGATGTTCTGCGCCGGGAACACGCCTGAATCGCCCTTGCACCCATGCGAATCACCCCTCGCGGTTTTGGCGCTGCATTCGCGGGGTAGCCGGGCTTTCATAGCCGGTTTCGCAAAAAACCCTGTAAACACTGGGTATAAACCAGCATTTTGGGCGGTATTGCTGATGACAGGGCGGGAATCGCATGCCATACAGACGCCTCCGATCAACGAATTTACTGAGGAAACCGCCAACATGAATACCTCCGATCTTGTAGAGAAGCTGGTTGCTGATCAGGGTCTTACAAAAGTTCAGTCCAAGGCGATTGTTGACAGCGTTCTTAAGGGTATCACCGATTCCGTCGTAGCCGGCGATGAAGTATCGCTGCCGGGCTTCGGCAAGTTCAAGGTACAGTCGCGCGCCGCTCGCGAAGGCCGTAACCCTGCAACTGGCGCCACGATCAAAATCGCAGCTTCGAAGAAGATCGCGTTCCAGCCTGCAAAGGCACTGAAGGACGCGCTGAACGGCTAATTCTGTTCGTAGTGGACATCAAAAAGGGCGGCGCCGTTGTGCCGCCTTTTTTATTGAATGGCAGCGCGAGTCACTTTTCGTTCACCATAGGCACTATCTCCTGCAGATCGGCGACGGCTTGCCATAAATTCGCCCTGTCTAGGTCGCAGATCACGATTGCGTCATTGAGCAATTTGCATAGTTGCGGTAAGGCTTTATCAACCATAACGGATGCATGGATGTGCTGCGGGTGCCAATCCGCGTGATTTGGGTCCGGGCAATGAGACTGGCAAGCAAACCGAAAACAGCTGCGATGAAACTATCGACACGAATTCTTGTGCCCCTCGCACTCACCGCATTCCTTGCGGCATGCCAGGGATCGTCCGTCGAGGATATCGTTCCGAACGGCGCGTCGACGCAGCTGCCTGCGAAAATGATCGAGAGCATGAAGTCGAAGGGCATAAGTCTGACGGCTCCTGTCATGTTCCGCATTTTCAAGGAAGAGAACGTGCTCGAAGTCTGGAAGCGCAAGGACAATGGCCGCTATGACATGGTCACCAGCTACCAGATCTGCAAATGGTCCGGAAAGCTTGGACCGAAGTTCATCGAAGGCGATCGCCAGGCGCCGGAGGGATTCTATGCCGTGCGCCCGGCGCAGATGAACCCGAAATCGAGCTATTACCTTTCCTTCAATACTGGCTTTCCGAATGCGCTCGACCGTTCCCTCGGACGGACCGGCGCCAATTTGATGGTGCATGGATCCTGTTCGTCTTCAGGCTGCTATTCGATGAGCGATGCGCAGGTCGCCCAGATCTACGCTTTCGCGCGCGACGCCTTCAAGGGCGGCCAGGATTCGATCCAGTTGGAAGCCTTTCCCTTCCGCATGACCGCCGCCAACATGGCACGCTACAAGGATGACCCGAACTACGCCTTCTGGAAGAATCTCAAAGAGGGCTATGACCATTTCGAGATCACCAAGGTGCCGCCAAAGGTCGATGTCTGCGAGAAGAAATATGTCTTCAATCACACCAGCGATCCCAATGCGCCGATCGCCGCGACGAGCACCTGCCCACCGTCGGACCAGCCTGACGCGCTGAAGACAGCGTACCAGTCCTATCAGAGCAGTTATGAATCGGCATTTTCGTCGATGGCCGGCAAGGGCAGGATTCAACCACCCGCACGATCGATCCAGGGGATTGCCGAAGCGAAGATCATCGCCGACTGGAGCGCTCGCCGCGCCCGCGGTGAGCGCGTGACCATGGACCCTCCATCCCTCTCGCCTCAGGACAAGGACAAGGCTTCGAAGCCGCAGATCATGGTGCGCCTTGCATCCGCGGTTGCCGCGGACAAGGCCAAAGAGCAGCGCGAGGCCGCCAAGCGCACGCGCATGTCGAAAGTGTCCGTGCCGGCCGCACCAATGTCGGTAGCTGCGAACACCGCTGCTCCTGCCGCATCCGCACCGGCAAACGCCCCGCAGACCACCGGGGCGATCAATGCCGCGCCAGCGTCGACACCTGCGCCAGTTGAACAACCCGCCGCTGCTCCGGCGAAAAAGGCCTGGTGGAAAGTCCTCGGCAACTAGGCATGAATGGCGAAATCTACGACCTGCGCGGTCTGAACTGCCCTCTGCCCGTGCTGAAGACGCGCAGAAAGCTGCTAGGCATGCCTGCCGGCAGCCGTCTGTGGGTTGAAACAAGCGATCCGCTTGCCGTGATCGACCTGCCGAATTTCTGTCAGACCGAGGGCCATCAGCTCATCGAGACGATCAGCGTTGCCGGGGGCGGCCATCGCTTCCATATCGAGCGCGGCGACGCTACCTGAGCTTCATGCCTGATATCGCGAGGGGATTGTCCATGAGCCCCGCGCGGTCAGGCGTATCCACCTGCGGCTGGTTCAAAAACGCGCCGAAGAGCTGCCTTACATAGCTTTCTGGCAAATCCTTCACGATCATCACGAGACGCGTCTCACGCGGGCCATCCGGCCAGGCAGCGAGCCTCGCCGGCGGGTGGAAGATCTGTTGCACGCCGTGGATAACCAGCGGGCGTTCCGGATCGTCTGCGAGCTGCACGATTCCCTTGACTCGCAGCAACTTTTCGCCATGAGCGGAGCGCAGGAGATCAAGAAACATGTCGAAGCCCGACAAGGGAACGGGCCGGTCGTGCCTCAAAGAAAACGAGCGGATCGAAGCATCGTGGCGGTTAACGTCATGATAGTGTTCGTGACTACCATCGTGGGCATCATGATGATGGTGATGGTGTCCATCAATGCTGCCACGCTCGCTTTCTCGATCGCGGTAGGCTTCGGCCTTCAGCCAGCGCTGCACGTCAACCGTCTTAGTCTCAGCGTTATAAACGCCACATTCGAACAGCGCCGCGTAGCCGGTGCGCTCGTCCCCTACATCGATCAGTTCCGCCCCGGGATTGAGCGCCGCAAGGCGTGACCTGAGCGCTTCGAGGCCCGACTTGGCTTCCGGCAGGTCGGTCTTCGTGATGACGATGCGGTCGGCGACGACGGCCTGTTTTACCGCCTCTTCATGGGCATCGAGCGTCGCCATACCATTGACCGCATCAACCGTCGTAATCACGCCGTCGACGCGAAACGCCTGCAGCAAAACCGGGTGTCCCATAATGGCGTGGAGTACGGGCGCAGGATCGGCAAGTCCCGTCGTCTCAATGATGACCCGTCGCAGCCGTTGCAACCTGCCGGTTTGCATTCGGTCGATAAGGTCCGCGAGGGTGTCAACCAGTTCACCACGGACAGTGCAGCAGAGGCAGCCGTCGGAAAGCTCGATGACGCCCTCGCTGGCGCTCTCGACAAGAAGATGATCGATGCCCACATCGCCGAACTCATTGATGATAACCGCCGTATCGGCAAGGGCCGGGTCCTTGAGCAGTCGATTGAGCAGCGTCGTCTTGCCTGACCCTAGAAAGCCGGTCAGCACCGAAACGGGGATGGGAGCATCGCTCGCCACTAGTTGACCGCCTTCAATACATTGCTGGCGTCCGTCATAGACGGCCGCTCGGGGCGTGGAGTCGGGACTGGTATGCGGCTCAGCAGCATGCCCTCGGAGTTCACCTTGGGCGGCAGAAGGACGACTGGTTCGGACTTTGGCTCATGATCCAGGCGTGCGAGATACACCGAACCCTGGACGAGGTGCCCCTCGGCATCCTTGCCGTCCCAATTGTCGGACGCGTTCGCCTGCTTCGAACAGACGGTCGGGCGCATATTGACCGCCACGTCGCGTGTCGGCGCTCCATAGGGAGCAAGTGTGTCGAGCGTTTGGCCCGTACCCTTCGTTTCGAATGCCTTGCCCAAAAGGTCGGCAGCCTTGGTCACCCGCGAGGTGATGGTCATCTCGCCGAGAACCACCGTGACGATGGTCCGGCCGTTGCGTGTGGCGGACCCGATGAGATTATACCCCGATGGGCAGACGAAACCCGTCTTCATGCCGTCCGCGCCCTGGAAACGCCCGATCAGGGCGTTGTAGTTGGTCTGTGATTTCCTGGTGCCATAGTCGATGGCCTCAATATCGAAATAATGGGCGTACTGCGGATATTCTCGCCGCAGATGCAATGTGAGAACCGCCAGATCGCGCGCCGTCGAATAGTGGTCGTCCGAATGCAATCCGTTGGGATTGACGAAATGCGTGCCATACATGCCAAGCCGCTTTGCCTCGTCATTCATCAGCGCGGCGAATTTCTCTTCCGAGCCGCCGAGCGTTTCGCCGATGGCCATGGCGACATCGTTAGTCGAGCGCACCAGCATGATCTTGAGTGCATTATCAAGCGTCAGTTCGGAACCCGCCTTGTAGCCGGACCGGCTTGGCGGTTCCTTGACGGCATTGGCGGAGATACGGATGGGCGTTTCGAGCGTGACCTGACCGGATTCAATCATGCGAAACGCCACATAGGTCGTCATCAGCTTCGTGAGCGATGCCGGATACCAGCGCTGGAAAGCATCTTCCTGCGAAAGGATCTCGCCGGTATTCGCATCAACTGTGATATTGGCGCCGGCCAGCGCAGTTCCAGCAAACGCCGTCAGCAAGCAACCCGATAGAAAAAACGCTAAAGTTTTCCGCATTCCTGAGATCCGACCTGTCCTTTTAAAAGCAACCGGGAAGGCATAAGGCATTAAGCCGCGCTTCACGCCGGGCGGCAATGGCCTTATCTATCTTATGTGGCAGGCAAAAGGCAAAGCACCTTTGACCTGCGCACGAAAATGTCAGACTTGAATTTTGGAGTTGGTTTCGAATGCCCTTGCTAAACCGTGCCATCGAAATGCAGGACGAGGTCTCAGTGTGGCGCCGCCACTTGCACGAGACCCCCGAACTGATGTTCGACGTGCACGAGACCGCCGCGTTCGTCGCCGGGAAGTTGCGGGAGTTCGGCTGCGATACGGTGGAAACCGGCATTGGTCGCACCGGCATCGTCGGCGTCATTAAGGGTCGCCACGGCGACGGTGCTACAATCGGGCTTCGCTCCGATATGGATGCATTGCCGCTGACCGAGATCACCGGCAAGCCCTGGGCATCGCGCCATAACGGCAAGATGCACGCCTGCGGCCATGATGGCCATACGGCGATGCTTCTCGGGGCTGCGCAATACCTGGCGGAAACACGCAATTTCAAGGGCACTGTCGCGGTTATCTTTCAGCCGGCCGAGGAAGGCGGCGGTGGCGGGCGCGAAATGGTCAAGGAAGGCATGATGGAGCGTTTCTCGATTTCGGAAGTCTACGGCATGCACAATGTTCCGGGCCTTCCCATCGGCCAGTTCGCCATCCGCAAGGGGCCCATCATGGCGGCCACCGACGAATTCAACATTACCGTGGAAGGTAGGGGCGGACATGCGGCGCAGCCGCACCGGACGATCGATCCAGTGGTCATCGGTGCCCAACTCGTCAACGCGCTGCAGACAATCGTTTCGCGCGGGACCGACCCGCTCGATTCGGTCGTACTTTCGGTGACGAAATTTCATGCCGGCGATGCCCACAATATCATCCCCCAACGCGCCGAGCTCGCCGGTACGGTTCGCACCCTGCGCCCGGAAATGCGCGACTTTGCCGAAAGGCGCCTCACTGAAGTCGCCGACGGCGTTGCGAGCGCACTTGGCGCGAGCGCAAGCGTCCATTATGCCCGGAACTACCCGGTGACGTTCAACCATGAACGCGAAACGAGTTTCGCCGCGCAAACCGCCCGCACGATTGCGGGGAACAACGGGGTGAACGAAGAGGTGGCGCCGATGATGGCCGGCGAGGACTTTTCCTACATGCTGGAAGCGCGGCCCGGAGCATTCATCTTCATCGGCAACGGCGACAGCGCGTCACTGCACAACCCGTCCTACGATTTCAACGACGATGCTATTCCACATGGAATCAGCTATTGGGTGAAGCTTGCGGAAAGCGCCCTTCCGGCGTCGTCATGATGCGGTGAGCGGCGCAATTTCCTTGCATCTTCAGACTTGGCTCGCCCGCCGAAAAACAGTATGTCTCAACGCATGGTCCCGTAGCTCAGTAGGATAGAGCGACAGATTCCTAATCTGTAGGCCACTGGTTCGAATCCAGTCGGGATCACCAATTTTCTTCAAGCCTTTTCGTTGAGTATGTTTCGCACGTTCTTGTTCATTTCGGCCTGCGTTGCGGCAAAATCGGTAGCGGAGGTCCAGTAGCGCAGTGTGAAAGACATCGTGCTATCGCCAAGACCCGCCACAAAAGCGGCAGGAGCCGGTTCTTTCTTCACCCGGGTATCCTGCTCGGCAAGGCCGACAAGCGTTTTCTGCAGCCGATCGATATTATCGGTATTGGGGAATGTCATGGTGATGTCGTTACGACGAATACCATTGCGGGTGTAGTTCTTGACCGGCAGCGTCCAGAGCGTCGAATTGGGCGCCAAGATGTAGATACCGTCGGCCGCCCGCAACCGCGTGGCGAAAAGCCCGATTTCCTCGACGGTACCGGACACGCTCCCGACCTCGACATATTCACCTATCCGCAGCGGCCGCAGCGCCAGCAGCATGATACCGGCCGCGATATTCTGTAGCGTGCCCTGTAGCGCCAGTCCGATCGCAAGGCCGACAGCACCGATGGCCGCAATGACCGATGCGGTTTGAATGCCGAACTGGCCAAGCACCATGACCACGACGAGCCCGAGGACAAAATAGCGTGCGATCTTCGAAAAGAAGCGGCGCAAGGTAAGGTCAAAGCCGCCGACCCGGCCGAGCCCAGCGTAAAGCCAGCGTTCTACGAGACCCGCGACGACAAAGCCGATGACCAGCAGCAGAATCGCTCCGAGCACCGAAAATGAGTAGGTGACAATCAGCGCGCTGGCCTGGCTTATCGCCGTCTGTACCGCGGAATAGGCGCTTTGAGGATCAAGTTCCATCAGACAATTCTCCGTTTCGGTGGGAAGGGCTCAACCGTTGGAAGATCTTTTTGGTTCCGGATACTCCGGCGTAATCCAGGCTCCTCGTCAGGCCTCCTGCGCCTCGCCGTTGCGCCGGCGGTAGCGGATGGAGGAGAAGAACGCAAACAGGATGAGGGCGGCCCCGATCATACCCGTTATCACCTCCGGAATGTGGATCAGTGTCTGGCAATACATGATCACGGCCAGAACGAGGATTGCATAGAAGGCGCCGTGCTCGAGATAGCGGTATTGCCCCAGCGTTTCCTTGTCCACCATCATGATGGTCAGCGCCCGCACGTAGAACGCGCCGATGCCAAGACCGATGGCAATCACGAACAGGTTGGTCGATAGGGCGAACGCGCCGATCACACCATCAAACGAGAAGCTAGCATCCAGCATTTCAAGATAGAGAAAGGCGCCCAGCCCGCCCTTGTGGACGGTGTCCATCTGCTCCTGGGTCGCATCAAGAATCGCACCTAAACCCTCGACAAAGAGGAAGGTCAAAAGACCGTAGATGGCCGATGTTAGAAACGTGACCGATTCCTCGCCCTCAAGCTGGCGGGAGAAGAAGATGATGAGAAGCAGCGCAACGGCAACTTCAATCCCCTGCACCGAGGCAAAGCGTGAGGCATTGGCCTCAATCACCTTGATCCAGTGGACATCCTTTTCATGGTCGAAGAAGAATTTCAGTCCGACCATCAGCAGGAATGTGCCGCCGAACGCCGCGATGGAGACATGGGCGTCCTGCATGATGCGGGCATATTCTTCCGGACTGGAAATGGCGAGCTTCAACGCCGAGATCGGATCGATCCAGGCGGCAATGGCGACGATTGCCAGCGGAAAAACGATGCGCATGCCAAATACGGCAATAATGATACCCCAGGTCAGAAAGCGTCTCTGCCAGGTCGGCGTCATGTCACGCAAGATCTTGGCGTTGACGATGGCGTTGTCGAAAGACAGCGAGATTTCGAGGATGCTGAGGACAGCACAAATAAACAGCACCGAAAGTGCGCCTTGTATGGTTCCTGAATAAACGAAACCGATCCAAGTACCGAGGACGAGGCCTACAAATGTAAATATAAAGGGCCAGGTGAAATATTTATACGTTGCCATGCGCGTTTCCTGCTTGAAACTCCCTGATTGCTATCAAGATGGGAACTCAGAACGGCCACAACCACCGTACGGGCGGGCTTTATGCGCCGTTTCAATATGATTTCACATTGGATTGCAATCTCCCAATGCCTTTAAACGGCACAAACCTGTCTCAATCCTGTCTCGCATCCAATCTATTGGTCAGTTCTTACGAACGACATAGATCGTCACCGGTAGAGCGGCGCGCCACGCATCGAAGTTTCCGAGCGGCTCGGCATGAGAAACCGCCAGCTTGGTGAGATCACCGCCGTGGTTTTCGCGCCAATCGACGAGTGCCATTTCCCCCGCGATGGTTACCGCATTTGCGACGAGGCGCCCTCCCGGCTTCAGACATTTCCAACAGGTTGCCAAAACATCGGGATTTGTCACACCACCGCCAATGAAGATCGCATCCGGCGCGGGCAGCCCGACCAGCGCGCCAGGCGCTTCGCCGCGAACAAGCTGAAGCTCCGGCACGCCGAGCGCCCGGCTATTGTTCACGATGAGTTGTTGCCGTTTTTCGTTGGCTTCGATCGCGAGTGCCCTGCATAAAGGGTGGCTCCGCATCCACTCGATGCCGATCGAGCCGCACCCAGCCCCGACGTCCCAAAGCAATTCGCCGGGAAGCGGTGCGAGGCGCGCCAGGGTGACCGCACGGACGTCGCGCTTGGTCAGTTGGCCATCATGTTCAAAGGCGGCGTCGGGCAGCCCCGCCAGCAGCGGATAGGCTTTCATAGTTCGTGCAGGCGCCGCGCAATCAACGGCCAATACATTCAGATCGGCACAACGAGGTTGATTCCATGTACCAGCGTCGCCATCGATTCGTCGCTCCTGCGATCCACCGAGATGTTCAAGCACCGACAGGCGCGCCGCGTCAAACCCTCGGTGAACGAGCATCCCCGCGACCTGCGCGGGTGTCTCCCCATCATTGCTGAGAATGAGCAGTCGCGCCCCCGGAGCAAAGGATTTGGCCAGGGTCTCGATCGGTCGGCCGTGAACGCTCAGCAGCTGAGTTTCCTGGATGGGCCAGCCCATTGCCGCAGCGGCAAGTGCAAAGGAGGATGGCGCCGGCAGAATCCGCATTTCGTCCGGATCGACAAGGCGTGTCAGTGTCGCCCCCATGCCGAAATGCATCGGATCGCCGCTGGCGAGCACGACGACTGGCCGGCCGCGCAGTGCCAGGATCATGGGATAGCCGTCCGAAAACGGTGTCGGCCAAGGGACGCGCTTCGCTTTGAGCGTGTCCGGCAGGAGTTGCAGGTGCCGCTTGCCCCCGAAGACCGTTTCGGCATCGGCAAGAGCACAGCGGGCGCCGCCGCCAAGGCCGTCATAGCCATCCTCGCCAATTCCAATCACTGTCAGCCACTGCGCTGTCATGCATTCCACCATCGGTTGCGGTTAGAGCCCTTTTTGCTTGGACCGAAAAGAAGGGGCTCCAATGCATGCCCGAAAGCCGTTGTCAGGTCAACGAAACCACCGCAGCGCTTCCTGTTTAAAGGTAAGCGCTGTTGGCATGCTCGCAGCCATCCTGTAAAACCGTGAACCATGAGACGACAAGCCCCGTTGGCCACGAATTTCACCGTCGAAGACCGGCGTTCCGCCTGTCCGGGGCTGTTTCGCATGGCAAAGGCGCTTGACGGCTCAATCTGCCGAGTCAAGCTCACTTTTGGCGACCTCAGCGCCGAACAGGCGCGGCGGGTGTCGCAGGCGGCCCGGCAGTTCGGCAATGGCGCGATAGAAATTACCAATCGTGCGAACCTGCAGCTTCGCGGCGTTCGTCCGGAAACGGAAGACGCCTTGATTGCGGCCCTGCTCGACGCCGGGCTCGGACCGCTGACCGACCGCGGCGACGATGTCCGTAACGTCATGGTCAGCCCAGTGGCCGGCATCGATGGCGCGCTGATCGATGTACGCCCGCTTGCGCACCGCTTGTTGGCGAAATTGCAGACGGATGCGAGCTATCAGACACTGTCGCCCAAATTTTCCGTGCTTGTTGATGGCGGGGAAAATGTCGCGATGGTCGAGCATCCGCACGATATCTGGGTCAGCCCGCTCGACCCGGCCGCAAGGGCACCGCAATTTGCTTTCGGTGTTGCCGGTGCGCCTCCGACGCAGCGTGGTGGCGATCGTCCCGTTCTCGGGTGCGTGAGCGACACCCGGGTCTTCACATTGGTTACTACCATTCTTGACGTTTTCATCGAGTGGAACCGGGGCCACCCGGCATCGTCGCGCCTTCGTCACTTCACTGCGGAAGCGGGAGCCGACGCTTTGCTGGAGCAATTGGAGCACCGGCTTGGCTTTTCTGTGCGAAACGATGCTGTTTCCGCATGGTACAGGCCTCCGCCACGCGCGAATGCGCACATTGGGCTCCTGCCGGAGAGCGCGAGCACCTGTCTCGTCGGCGCCATGCCGCCCCTTGGCCGCCTCAATCCTGAACTCCTCGTTGCGCTTGCCGCGCTTGCCGACGACCATGGCAACGGCCAGCTGCGCCTGACGCCGTGGCAGAGTATTCTATTGCCGGGGGTTGCAACAGCACGGGCGGAGAGCGCCCTCGCCCATCTCGAATCGCTTGGTTTGCACGCGGACCCCAAGGCGCCGCTTGCAACAATGATCAGTTGCTCGGGCTCGGCAGGATGCGGCTCGGCACTGGGCGCAACCCAGGCCGATGGCCTGAAGCTTGCGGCACGCCTCGGCTCCACTTCTACTGCACCGCAAGTTCACCTCAGCGGTTGCATGAAATCCTGTGCATCGCCATGGGCGCGGCCAATTACCCTGGTGGCGACGGCGCCTCAGCGCTATGACATCTTTCTCCAAGCGACCGATGGACCGTCGCGTTTTGGCAAGCTATTGGCTGCCAATGTCACTATCGAGGAAGCAGCCGCTTTGATCGGCGAGAATTTCGGGGCCAGTGAATGCTAGATTATATCCGCGACGGCCAGGCGATCTATGATCGCTCGTTCGCCATCATCCGTTCCGAGGCTGATCTCAGCCGCATCCCCTCCGATCTGGAAAAACTCGCCGTGCGCGTCGCCCATGCCTGCGGCATGGTGGATGTGATCGAGGATCTCGCCTTCTCCAAAGGCGCAGGAACCGCCGGGCGCGACGCCCTCTTGCACGGAGCTCCAATCCTTTGCGACGCGCGCATGGTGGCCGAAGGCGTCACCCGCGCCCGCCTTCCCGCCGACAACGAAGTGATCTGCACACTGAACGACCCCTCGGTGGCAGCATTGGCGCGCGACATGGGCAATACACGGTCGGCGGTGGCGCTCGAACTATGGCGGCCCCATCTTGGCGGCGCGGTCGCAGCTTTCGGCAATGCGCCGACAGCCCTCTTCCGCCTGCTTGAGATGATCGATGACGGCGCCCCAAGGCCAGCTCTGATCCTGGGCTTTCCCGTCGGTTTTGTCGGCGCGATGGAATCGAAAGCCGCGCTTGCCGAGAATAGCCGCGGCATACCCTATGTGGTCGTGCATGGCCGGCGCGGCGGTAGCGCAATGGCCGCAGCCGCCATCAACGCGCTTGCCTCGGAGAAAGAATAATGCCGCAAAAGGGACGGCTCCTCGGGCTGGGCGTGGGTCCCGGCGACCCCGAGCTCATAACACTGAAAGCCCTGCGCTTGCTGCAAGGCGCACCGGTGGTTGCCTATCACGCCGCCAAGGGCAAGAAAGGCAATGCGCTTACTATCGTTGAGCAATATCTCAACGACAATCAACTTTTGGTGCCGCTCGTCTATCCGGTCACTACGGAGATCCTGCCAGCACATATGAACTACGAAGTCATTGTCAGCGACTTTTATGGTGAGATCACCGGGGTGCTGCGCAGCCATCTCGACGCCGGAAAGGATGTTGCGGTCATCGCCGAGGGCGATCCGTTTTTCTATGGATCGTTCATGTATATCCATGATCGCCTGGCGGAAGAGTATGAGACGCAGGTCGTGCCGGGCGTCTGCTCTATCCTCGGCGGCGCAGCCGTGCTGGGCGCCCCGCTCGTCTATCGCAACCAGACGCTTACGGTCCTGTCCGGCGTCTTGCCTGCCGCCGATTTGAAGATGCGCCTTGCCGCTACGGAAGCGGCCGCAATCATGAAGCTTGGCAAGAACCTCGCCAAGGTGCGCGGCGTGATCGAAGAACTCGGCATCATGCACCGCGCGCTCTATGTCGAACGTGCGACGATGGAAGCGCAACGCATCGTGCCCCTTGCCGACGTCGATCCGGAAGCTTCCCCCTATTTCTCGCTCATCCTGGTACCGGGCGAAAAGTGGCAAGGCGGCAGCGAATGACCCTTCCGCTCAGCATATTCGTGCTTTCGGTGCGTGGCTTCGAAACCGCACGGCGCATCAAGGCTGGCATCGAGGATGCGACGATCTTTGGCCTCGAAGGCCGTGTCGACGGCGCCGATGAGGGCTTCGCCAATTTCGGTGAAACGATCCGCGACCACTACCAGCGTGGCAACGCCATCATTGCGCTGTGCGCCGCAGGCATCACCATACGATCGCTTGCGCCACTCCTCGGCAACAAGGCGGGCGAGCCGCCCGTGCTCGCTGTCGCAGATGATGGCAGCGCCGTTGTGC
>NZ_JBBNAM010000267.1:0-9001 GCF_037994425.1 Phyllobacterium sp. | reverse complement strand
GTAAAGCTCAGCCCCCCGTTCGATGCGCAACCATCCACAGTGACGCAAAATCAAAAAGGATTTGCAATTGAGCCTGACCCGTTGGGGAGGCTTCGCCTCGCGGGTCCCAGCCTCGATTGCGCGCCATGTCGTGTCCACGTCAAGACGTAAGATAAGCATCACTTCATCCTCGCTCTGCTGAAGCCGGCCGTGTGCTCGATCTGTCGTTTCTCACCTCGTGATGACAAATAACCCATAGTACTCAACGCCCCGATGTCGGTGATGAAGGTGCTTTGCCGAAGGTCTTTGCTGTTTGCGTGAGACCAAAGACGGGCAATGCCAAGAGGCTTAATCCCACTACAAAAGGGACCTCGGGGTCTCGATAACAAGGAGTACGAAATGACCAAATCGGTCTTGAAAATATTCGCTGGCGCTGCAATCGGCGTGTCCCTGTTGGCCGCGCCGGCGTTCGCCGCGGACTTTGAGGTTCATATGCTCAACAAGGGCAGCGATGGCGCAATGGTCTTTGAGCCCGGTTTCGTAAAAGTTGCAAAGGGCGACACGGTAACCTTTATCCCGACAGACAAAGGCCACAATGTGGAATCCATCAAGGACATGATCCCCGAGGGCGCAACCGCTTTCAAAAGCAAGATGGGTGAGACTTTCAAGCAGACGTTTGACGCCCCCGGGGCTTATGCGATCAAGTGCGCGCCTCATGTCGGCATGGGCATGGTTGGATTAGTCGTGGTCGGCGATGCTCCCGGCAATCTTGAAACCGTAAAGGCGGCCACGCTGCCGAAGAAGGCGCGGGAGCGTCTTGATGCGGACATCGCCAAACTCGGTTCGTAAATCGGCCGCGTTTGCGACGAGCGGCGGGGAATTCCTCGCCGCCGGGTCCAAAAGGAGCGGGCAAACCGGCCGTTCGCCTCGACCTTTCGTCTCCGTGACAGCAGATCAGGTAAAAATGGAGTATTGCTGATGGGCTCCTTGAGCGTATGGCACTGGATGATCGTCCTCGCCGTCGTGGTTCTCCTGTTCGGCCGCGGAAAGATTCCGGAACTCATGGACAACGTTGCCAAAGGCATAAAGAGCTTCAGGGAGGGTATGGCCGACGACGACACACCCCGCAACCTGAAGTGAACTGAGGCCAAAAGGCGAACGATCTTGCGGATACCTTTGGCGGCGAATGCTATTGGTCCGCAAATACCTGACTGTGTGCATCAGCGATGGCCCGCTTGAGGTCCTCAATGGCCGACGCAGCGGGACGGTCCGTGTCCTCAAGCTCAGGAGGCATTTTCCATCCCGGGTCGATACCCTGCATATTCGGCAGGTCGTGGGCAATGCCTTTATGACAATCGATGCAGGTTGCCTTGCCGGAAAGGAGATAGCGGGTATGGATTTCCGCCGCCCGCTGTGTCTGCTTGGAAAGGTCCATTGCCACGGACGAATGGCAATTGCGGCATTCGAGACTGTCGTTCGCCTTCAGGCGGGCCCACTCGTTTTGCGCCAGTTCGAGCCTGTGATCGAGAAATTTCTTGCGGGTATTGATCGTACCAAAAATCTTGCCCCAAACCTCCTTCGAGGCCTGCATTTTTCGGGCAATCTTATCCGTCCACTGATGGGGCACATGGCAGTCGGGGCAGGATGCGCGCACGCCTGAACGGTTCGAGAAATGGATCGTGCGCGTCAGTTCCTCATAAACGTTGTCTTTCATTTCGTGGCAAGACGTGCAGAACTTCTCCGTGTTGGTCAGTTCCAGCGCCGTGTTGAACGCACCCCAAAACATCACCCCGCCAACGAACCCCCCCAGCGTCAGGAATGCCAGGCTAAGTGTCGCTGCAGGCGTGCTCAGGACCTTCCAAACCCAGGCCAGGCTTTTTCTTACCCATTCCATCGCGCGCTATTCGCTCCCCGCCGGCTTGAAGCCCAATTCGCTCATGTCTTTGAATTTGTTGTCGACGAGAGGCCGCACGTCGGCCTGGGGTACATGGCAAGCCGTGCAGAAGTACCGTCGCGGCGAGACGTCCGCCAGCATCTGACCTTCCCTGGTCATATAGTGCGTGACGCTGATCATCGGGGCACCAGACCCTTGCGTAAACTCGCGCTTGTGGCACGATAAGCAGCGATTGGTGTTCACGGACAATTGGTAACCCTCGATCGAGTGCGGGATGACCGGGGGCTGGTCCGGGTAGGCCCGCATCTTGCGAATATCATCGACCGTCCATTTTGGTATGGGCGGTGCGGGAATTTCCTCCATTGCCTGATCGGGACCAGATAGCGCAGGCACCATCTGCGCTATTGCCGCAGGCCCCACGAACAGAACCATTGTAACGATGATCAGCACCCATCCTGGTCGATGGGCTATGCGACCGAGACGATCTTGACAGCGCATTTTTTGAAATCCGTCTGTTTGGAGATGGGATCCGTTGCATCAAGGGTGACTTTGTTGATGAGTTGGCTGGCATCAAACCACGGCACGAAGATCACACCGGTCGGCATGCGATTGCGACCACGGGTTTCCACGCGGGAACGGATTTCTCCGCGCCTTGAAATGATCCGCACTTCAGCACCCTGATTGATGCCGCGCTTGCGTGCGTCGTCCGCATTCATGAAACACCGGGCCCCGGGAAAGGCCTTGTAGAGTTCAGGAACACGCATGGTCATCGAGCCGGAATGCCAGTGTTCGAGCACGCGTCCGGTGACGAGCCAGATATCGAATTCATCGTCGGGAGATTCGGCTGGAGGCTCATAGGGCACCGCGAGAATGACGGCCTTGCCGTCGGGCCGCCCGTAGAATTTTACGCCTTCACCTTCTTTGACGTAAGGATCATAACCCTCGCGATAGCGCCACTTCGTCTCCTGGCCGTTGACAACAGGCCAGCGCAATCCACGTTCCTCATGGTAGCGATCGTAAGGTGCAAGGTCGTGTCCATGACCACGGCCAAAGGTTGCATACTCCTCGAACAGACCTTTTTGTATATAGAATCCGAACGCCTTTGCCTCGTTGTTGCTATAGTCAGCATTGATTTCGCTCGCCGGGAAGCGGTCGACGACCCCATTGCTGAACAGCACCTCGTAAAGCGTCTTGCCACGATAATCCGCATTGGCATCGAGGATTTCGGCGGGCCAGACCTCATCCGTCGTAAAGCGTTTGGAGAACTCGACCAGTTGCCACAGGTCCGAACGCGCCTCTCCCGGTGCCTGCACCAGTTGATGCCAGACATGGGTGCGCCGCTCAGCATTACCGTATGCGCCCTCCTTTTCCACCCACATCGCGGTGGGCAGTATCAGATCGGCGCTCATCGCCGTAATCGTCGGATAGGGCTCTGAAACCACGATGAAATTATCGGGATTGCGGTATCCCTGATATGTCTCGTTGCTGGTGTTGGGCGCGGCCTGCACATTGTTGTTGACCTGAACCCAATAGAAATTGAGCTTGCCGTCCTTCAGCATCCTGTCCTGCTCGACAGCGTGATAGCCGGGCTTGTCCGGCACAATACCATGCGGCACATGCCAGATTTCCTCGGCGTGCTTTCGGTGTTCCGGGTTGGTGACCACCATGTCCGCTGGTAGCCGATGGGCGAATGTGCCCACTTCACGTGCCGTGCCACAGGCTGATGGCTGGCCGGTCAAGGAAAATGGACTGTTGCCAGGTTCTGAGATTTTGCCTGTCAAGAGATGGAGATTGTAGACCATCTGGTTGGCCCACACGCCCCGCACATGCTGGTTGAACCCCATGGTCCAAAGCGACATGACCTTGCGGTTGGGATCTGCATAGAGCTCGGCAAGCTCCTCCAGAAATCCGGAATCAACCCCTGAAAGTTCCGACACCTTATTCAGCGTATATTCGGATACAAGCGACTTGAACGCCTCAAAATCTATGGGCTCCATTTTCGCAGGATCGGACGCGTTTTTCGCTTTGACCTCAAGAGGGTTGTCGGCACGCAAACCATAGCCGATATCGGTTGCCCCGCGCATGAACGTCGTGTGGTTTCTGACGAACTCTTCGTTCACTCTCCCGCTCTGGATGATGTGATTGGCGATGTAGTTGAGGATCGCAAGATCGGTCCCCGGCTTGAAAACGATGGGGATGTCGGCAAGGTCCATGCTGCGGTGGGTGAAGGTCGAAAGAACCGCGACCTTGACATGTTCATGGCCGAGACGACGGTCGGCAATCCGCGTCCACAGGATCGGATGCATCTCGGCCATGTTCGAGCCCCACAGCACAAACGCGTCGGCATTCTCGAAATCGTCGTAGCAACCCATTGGCTCGTCCATGCCGAAGGTGCGCATGAATGCATAGGCGGCCGAGGCCATGCAGTGCCGGGCATTGGGATCGAGATTGTTGGAGCGGAACCCGGCACGCATCAGCTTGGTGGCCGCATACCCTTCAAATATCGTCCACTGTCCTGACCCAAACATGCCAACGGCCGTCGGCCCTTTTTCCTTGAGCACTTTCTTGCACTGTTCGGCCATGACGTCTAAGGCCTCGTCCCAGGTAACAGGCTCGAACTCGCCGTCCTTGCTAAAGACGCCACCCTTCTTGCGTAACAGAGGTGTCGTCAGGCGGTCAGCGCCGTACATGATCTTGGAGAGGAAATAGCCCTTGATGCAGTTGAGGCCGCGATTGACCTCGGCCTGCATGTCTCCGTGTGTTGCGACGACCTGGCCTTCCTTGACGCCGACCATAACCCCGCATCCGGTTCCGCAAAACCGGCAGGGTGCCTTCGACCATTTGATTTCGAGGGCGTTGACCCCGCCCGGCACCGGCTGCGCCGCGGCAGGTAACGTGATGCCTGCCGCCGCCGCAGCAACTGCAGCCGCCTGCGCCTTGAGTACTTCACGCCGCGTCAGTTCGCTCATTGCTTCCGGTCTCCTCCGTTTCGATATGCTCGAAAACCATGTTTGCCGCCACGACCCCGTCAAGGGCGGATATCTGCGACAGGCAGTCGCCGAGAATCCCCGTGCTCGTCCCCTCGATCACGACGACGATCTTGTTGCCCTGATGCACATGAACCTCGACATTCTCCAATTCTTCGAGACGTGCGAGCACGGCATCTTGCATTGCCGGCCGCGTCATGATGACGGCGCTTGAAATGTGATAGGTGTTCGCCCTGTCACGCATGGACCGCCTCCTGCGAAAGTTCCCGAATTTCAATGGCAGCCACGGGACAGACACTGATGCATGCACCGCAACCGTTGCAGACCTCATCCTCGAGTATGGGCAAAAATGGTCCGCGGATCTGAGGGCGAAACCGAATCGCCTGCGCGGGACAGGCATCGCGGCAGGCCTGACACTCGACCCGATTTTGGGCCAGACAGTTGTCAGTGATCAGGGCAACATGCGAAAAACGGTACGGTGATTCGCCTAAGAAAACCTGCACCGGACAGACGTTCGCGCATTCGCCGCAGAATGTGCATTCGCCAGTCGAAAAATCGAGCGACGGCAAATCACCGACAATGCTGATGATATGGGTCGGACATGCATCCGCACAATTGCCACACCCGCTGCAGGCGAGCAGACCAACGTCAGTTGCACCGGGCGGAAGGATGCGGCGAAATCCGGCCGTCTGCCTGCCTTGAAACAACCCGCGTCTTGAAATCTTTGTCGCCGTCATAATGCCTACCTCAATGCGAGGGAGGGCCGGGCGGCCCAAGTATGATCTGGAGCATCCAGACAAGGAAGCCGTAGCCACCGACGACACCCACGGCAACAACCGGCCAAATGCCGAATGCAAGCACCAGGAATGTGATGATCTCCGCCCGCCGCCGGGGCGGCACGGGCAGGTCGGGTGGTTTGGACACTAAGTCTCCTCCCAAGGCACGGATCGCATCACCAACCTATCATGCTCGAAGACAGGTCGGTAGTCTGCCGGTACAACTTCCTCGTGTAATTGAGATGAATTTATTTTCGTAATTTCTTCGATGAGCTTGAATTTTACTCGGGCCTGCAATCAGTCGACGGCATTAAACTTGATAAACTCGATCAACTCTAAGCTACTTGATGCACGTCAAAGAGATAATCTCGAACGCGTCGTAATAACTCCTGATGGAAAGGCTCCTCTACTCTTTGGGTTCCCCGCAACACAAAGGACATCAATAGTGCAGGCGACCCGTTCCACTTTGGTACCCATCGGCCTTCGATGATCGGGGCGTTAGGACTCTGAAGGAACATACGATGCTGAAAGGATCGGTCACGGGCGCGGTGCTTTTGATGACAGGGGCTGTAGCGTTCGCGCACATCTCGCTTGAGGACCCCGAGGCCGAAGGCTGTCCTGCGCATACCTCGTGGGGTGCGACGGAGGGCCAACCATAAAGCTTCGGGTGCAGATCCCTGAGGGCGTCATTGCGAGCAAGCCAATGCCGAAAGCCGGATGGAAACTCGAGAAGGTCAAGTCGAAGTACGCACGGTCCTACGACTATTATGGGAAAGCAACGGACGAGGGCGTAACCGAGCTCGTCTGGCGCAACGCAAATCTTGCTGACGATGAGTATGCCGAGTTCGTTTTTTCGGGGGCATTTTGGACCCCTGACCTGAAAGTTGGCGAAACCCTCCATTTTCCCGTGGTGCAGGAATGTTTCGATGGCGCAACCGAGCGCTGGATCGAAATTCCGGCGCACGGAAAAAACGCTGACGACTATGAGTGTCCGCCCCTGGCACGAAAATAGTGCCAAAGAAATGAATTGCACACAACTCCAGGATGCCTGGCCATCATTTTGGCAGCCGATACATCGCAATCGACAACGCAATGAACCAAATGTCGCCGAGAAAATGCAACGTTCATCCCGCGACAATGGTCAAGCGCCTGACGGAGGCGCTTTCGATCGCGCTGATCATGGCGTTCGCCAACATTGCTGCGTGCCGTGCTCATGCCATGCCACTCTGGGGATCTCAAATCCACCGAATTCTTGCATCCTGGATGACACCCCAGCACATTTCGCTGGAGTTTTCCAAACCTGTTTTAGCCGTCTTCTTTTCTCTTGTCGGGCCTGGTGAAACATTGCGGGAGCTAGCCGCCATCGACGCGAGCCAAAACACCTTACCGTCCGTCCTACCGATATACGGCAGCCTGGATGGCGACGCGATAGAACTACCAGGTAGCGGAAAACCAACACTCATGAGTGGGTTCGTGCCCGAGGCAGCAACGTCCAAGCGCCGCCTCAGGCTTGATTGTCGGGCAGGAATTTATCCCTGCTGGTTGATCGGCAACCCGACGAATCTCGACTGGTCCCTGGACTGTATCTGGAGGAGTACAGCCTTGCGACCGGTCTTCGCCGCCTCTGCAAATGCGCTTTCGATTTCCTTGCCCGATTTGACGGGCTGGTTGTTGACCGACACAATGATGTCGCCGGCCGATATGCCCTTATCGGCGGCGTCTCCGTCCTGGTCGACGTTCGTCACGACCAGTCCCTTGCCATCCTCGGAGGGCATGACCGTCAACCCAAAATCGTCCAAGGCAGATGGCTTTGCGTCCTGCGGGGTGGCGGCCGCCACCGTGTCGTCACCTGGCATTGCCTTGATGGCGACATTGACCGCCTTGGCTTTGCCGTCGCGCCATACTGTCAGCTCGACGTCCTTGCCGGCCTCGACCGCGGCGATCTTCTTGGCAAGGTCACGCGGATCGGACACTGTGTCGCCGTTGACGGCGGTGATAACGTCGCCGGCCGCAACGCCAGCTTTCGCAGCCGGGCCGTCAGCCTGAGGTTCGGCCACGAGCGCGCCTTCCTCCTTGGCCAGTCCAAGCGAATCAGCAATCTCCTTGCTCACCGGCTGTATCTGAACGCCGATCCAGCCGCGGGGTACGGAGCCGCTCTTGATCAGCTGATCCACGACGAGCTTTGCAGTCTGCGCGGGGATCGCGAATCCGATGCCTACGCTGCCGCCGGAAGGGGAGAATATCGCCGTGTTGACGCCGACGACGTCGCCGTTGAGGTTGAAGGCCGGGCCGCCGGAGTTTCCCTTGTTGACGGCGGCATCGATTTGGATGAAGTCGTCATAAGGGCCTGCACCAATGTCGCGGCCGCTGGCCGAGACGATGCCCGCGGTCACGGTGCCGCCGAGGCCGAACGGGTTGCCAACGGCAACCACCCATTCGCCAACGCGGACCTTCTCGTCACCACCAAAACCGACATAGGAAAACTTGCGCTTATCATCTACCTTCAGTACGGCGAGGTCAGTGCGCCTGTCCTTTCCGACGAGCTTGGCGTCAAGTTCGGTGCCATCATTAAGCACAACCGTGTAGGCGCTGCCGTCCTCAACGACGTGATTGTTGGTGACTAGATAACCATCTTCCGAGATGAAGAATCCCGAACCCTGCGCAGTCGGACGGATACGCTCCGGCTTGTTCTGGTCGCGCGGAGCCTTATGCTGTTGCGTGTCCCTCTGGCCGAAGAAGCGCTGCATGCCCTCGGGCAGCTGGTCCAGACCAGGCATTGCCGAATCCTCGTCGGCCGTCTGCGAAGCAATGCCCTTGACGCGGACGCTAACGACTGCGGGGCCGACTTTTTCGACGACGTCCGCGAATCCGAATTCTGCATGACCGGAAACATGGACCGCCTCAGCCTGAGCCGGCACAATGGCTGCCAGCGGGGCAGTAGCAGCGAGGCCGCCGACAAGCGCCGACGACAACAAAGCTGCGGCCACACCGGCCCGGTAAGTGGATGACTTATAAACTTTTGACATACGCGCGATCTCCTGGATGACAGCCGATGGTCGGCCCTCTATACCTGAGGAGATACCCGGTCGGAACTTACGCTAACCTGTCCGCTGGATGAACAATTTGTAACGACCATCACTGTCCGTTGATCGAAAGCCCCAGACGTCGAGCACTCCTAACGATGTTCTGGCCTTCGAATCGTCGTCACAGTAGCCTTTGGCGGCGTAACAATCAGAAGCCTCGAGGGTTGTCTGCGGCGCGGCTATAGCCAAAAAATTCTTCATTCATCCACTTTGCGGTTTGAAGAAGTCCATCGGCAAACGGCGTGTTTGGCAGAAATCCGAGATGTGTCCTGGCCTTTTCGA
>NZ_JBBNAM010000266.1:0-6440 GCF_037994425.1 Phyllobacterium sp. | reverse complement strand
TGAACTTTCCGAAGCCGGCAATCGATGTTTCGCTCCCCGACGCCGAGGCGGCGGCAATTGCCGCAAACACGGCTTCAACCACAGCCTTACCCTCGGCTTTGGTCAGGCCGTGCTCTCCCGCGATCTTCTCGGCAATTTCATTTGTTGTTGTCATAGTGATCCTCCCTGAAATGACGGGCAATCATTTCGATCAGGTGCGGTCTTGTCATTGCGCACCTGGTGATACGCAGGCAAATTCAACAGTTTTCCACAACTTCCGATCGATCTATCGCCGCGTAACCGCTTTTGCCACACACGGAAATACAAGTGATGCCAAGCGCCGGGAGGTGAGCGTAATCGCTTGCGCGGGAGTACCTAAAGCCGTCATTTCGGCACAAGGTCCGGCACTCACCATCGCCGGCCCGCCAGTTCTACCGTTAGCGAGGCATATTCCGCCGAGCTATCCGACCCTCATGCTGCACTCAAACGCGGGTGACATAAATATCACCTGAGCGCCGGTGATAAGATATTGGTTTGGGAAATTATTTAGAGCGCGCGATTGTCGCAAGTTGCTTTAAGTTTAGAAATATATTGTAATTAGATTTTTAATACTTATTGCTTGCTTTCGAAGACTCTAAAAGCATAATTCACGCACACTTGTCCTGACCCACAACCTTTCAAGCTCTCTGCTATTTGCGTACTCACTCAATCCCATTGTTTTGAACATCAGGAGGAGATGAAGCATGGCCCGTTTTGTTGGCACAGAAGCTGCAGATACGATCTTTGGCACATCTGGCAATGATGAGATCTTCGGATTGGGCGGAGACGACCAACTAGGAGGAGGAGCTGGGATTGATACCGTGGATGGTGGTCCAGGCGATGACAGGCTTTTCGCCAGCGATGGTGCCGATCATCTGATTGGTGCAGAGGGAGAAGATTGGGCTCTCTATTTCGATTCCCGCGAAGGCGTAACGATCGATCTTGCTGAAGGTAGAGGAGCTGGCGGTTACGCGGCCGGGGATTTGCTGAGTGGCATTGAGAACGTAAGTGGATCGCAGTCAGATGACACTCTGATCGGCGATAGCTCCGATAATATCCTCGAGGGATCGGGAGGCAACGACACTTTGAGGGGCGGCACGGGCGACGATGCGCTCAACGGAGGAGACGGTGCCAATGTCCTCGACGGAGGTGAAGGCATTGATACGGCCTATTACTACGGGTCCGTGGAGACAGTCGATCTGCAAGCCGGTGTCGATTCGAATGGAGGTCGATTGATCGACATTGAAAACGTCACGAGCGCAGGCACGATCATCGGAAATTCCGGAAGTAACGTTCTTATGGGATCCGCTAGCTCGGACCTGCTTGCAGGTGGCGGCGGCGCAGACACCCTCGACGGCGGCGACGACTACAAGACATGGGTCGACACGGCCGACTATCACCGCTCGAACGCGGGAGTAACGATCGATCTGTCTTTGGGAACAGGTGTAGGCGGCGAGGCTGAAGGCGACCATCTCATCCGCATGGACGCGGTTCTCGGCTCTTCCCTTAACGACGTGCTGATCGGCGATGATACTGCCAACGGCCTGACCGGCGGTAGCGGCAATGACGATCTTCGCGGCGCTGGCGGTGACGATATTCTGGAGGGCGGCACCGGAGCCGATCAGATCAACGGGGGTGCCGGAAGCGACTGGGCCTCATACGCCACCGCCTCAGGCGGGGTCCACATCGATCTTGCAGTCGGCATTGCCGATGGCAGCGAGGCGACTGGGGATCATTTGGCTGGCATTGAAAATCTGCGCGGAACTTTATTCGCCGACACGCTCCACGGTGACGGCACCGCCAACATCATTGACGGCGGCGGCGGTGCGGACCGGGTCGACGCAGATTCTGGTGATGATGTAATCATCTTGACCGATGAGGGCGGCATTGGCGACGGAGGCATCGGGAATGACCTTCTGGAAATCACACTGTCCGGAAATGAGCCAGGCGTCGTCGATGCGGTTACTGGCGAAATCTCCGGCGGTGGCTCTTTCAGCAATATTGAGCAGCTGAGGGTCCATGGGTCGGACAACGATGATTTCATTCGCGGTGCGCTGGGTGCCGACGACCTCGATGGCGGTCGTGGAAATGATCACATCGAAGGTGGCCAAGGGGACGACCAGATCCGCGGCGGCGAGGGAGCAAACTGGCTGGCCGGCGGCGAAGGCGCTGACAATCTGAGTGGCGGCCACGATCAGGACTATCTCTATGGCGACGCTGGCAACGACAATCTCTTCGGCTCAGACGACCGGGATCACCTTTACGGCGGCAGCGGCGATGATGTTCTGGAGGGAGGCGACGGCCATGATGCGTTGTTCGGCGGAGCAGGCGCGGACAAAATCTATGGTAGCGGCGGGAATGACTGGCTTTCCGGTGGCGAAGGCTCTGACACCTTCATGATAAACGCGGAGGCGAGCAGCCGCGACAGAATTGTCGACTTCGAAACCGGTCAAGAGGGCGATGTGCTGCATTTTTCATCCCAGGCACGCTCTTACTACGGGATCCATAATTTTGATGATCTCTTGAGCCACGCCACTCAGACGGACGAAGGCGTGTTCATCGATTTGACCAATGGCCATCCCTGGCCACTGGGACTGATCCTTGAGGACGTCGAGATTTCGGATCTGACGGCGGACAATACCGATTTCGTGTAGTTTTGCCGTGCACTTTCCCCCTCTCGACACGGAGCCAGGGCGGGATATTCCGTCCTTCGGAATCGGCCTATCACTTCGGTTTGAAAGCTGAACGTGTCCCGGACCAAGGCTTCACAGCGGAGCTGGCGGCGTCAGGCTTGCTGAGCAATTCCCAACGGTTATGGAAATGGCTACAGGTACGGTGAAATGGTTTAATTCGACCATTAGCTTTGCGCATGGGCCTAAAATCGCATGAGGGGCCTGAATTAAATCGCCTCACAATTGAGCTCATGGTAAAATTTATATTTAATTGAATAAGCGGGGATTGGGCGGACTTTTCGAAAGAGAGGTCACCATGTTTTCGACAGACAGACGCGCTTTCTTGAAAGCCGCGGCACTCGGAGCTGTTGCTTCAGGTTTCCAAATCCCGGAACTTGCGTTGGCCGCAGATAGCCGACCCGTCAAACCTTCACCAGGATACTATTCGTTCGCCATCGGCGAATTCCAAATTACAATGCTGTGCGACGGCATCTTCTTTTTGCCGACTGACAGCTTTGCAACAAATATTCAACCTGAAGAGAAGAAACCATATTTCGACGCCCATTATCTCGCCCCTGACATCGTGCGGCTTCAAGCCAACCCGCTTGTGATCGACACCGGGCAGAAGCGCATTCTCGTCGATACGGGCCTAACCCCAGGCACTGAGTGGGCTGCGCATGCCGGACGATTGACCAAGTCGCTTGCTGCTGCCGGTATCGAGCCCGGTTCAGTTGATACGGTCGTCCTCACCCATTGCCATCCCGATCACATTGGCGGGCTTGTCACCGATCCGACGGGGCAGTTTCCGAAAACTGATTTGGTCCTCTCCGAAACAGAGCTGGATCTCTGGAATTCGCCGGATTTTGCGTCGAAACTGCCGGATTGGGCAGCTCAAAGCGCGCCAGCGGCACAAAAGGTGTTTGCAGCGCTTGGCGGGCGTGTGCACCCGATCAAGGGAGGTGCTGATATTGCAACGGGCGTTACGACCATTGACACCCCCGGACACACCCAAGGCCACATGTCGCTCTTGGTGGGGTCTGGCAGTGACCAATTATTGATCACAGGAGACGCCATAGCCAACATTCACTTCTCCTTTGATCATCCGCAATGGCAGATCAAATGGGATCACGATCAGGAGAAAGGGGCAAAGACCCGCGGGGCATTATTGGACCGGGCCGCAAACGATAGGCTATTGGTCGCTGGCTATCACTATCCGTTTCCGGGCGTCGGTCATGTCGTGAAGGAAGGGATGGGCTATCGCTGGCTGCCTGCGGATTGGGTCTTGGACGGATGATGGGTCCTAGACGGTTGCCGTTAGATTAGGTGGCGAAGCCGTTGAGACGTAAATCAATTTGCTGCTGCATCTGAGATTTCGCATCTACGACAGATGACGCGCCATGTCATGTTTGCGCGTGTTGGTTGCCGAATATGCGATCGGGCGCAACATTCGCGGGCGAGTTATTTAAGAGGCTTCCGCTCTGCCAGAGGCGCATTGAGCGGGGTCATACCTTACCGCCCCATTTATTTCAGGTGGGAGTTCAACAAACATCTCCAATAGTCCATTTTCGATCAGAAATTCCGCAAAGGCGAAGCGCTTAATAATCATGCTTGACGCTTTCTATCGGTGTTTCAATGCCTGTCGTAACGAACCAAAGCGCAGACGATATTGCGTCGGTGTTAGTCCAGTTTTGCGGCGGAAAAGGCGGCCAAAAAAGCTGGTATCCTCATAGCCCGCTTCGTTGGCGATGGCTTCGAAGGATAGGTCGGTGGTTTCGAGCATTTGCTTGGCTTCCTCAAGTCGAAGGGCATGCACGTAATCGATTGGCCGTCTTCCCGTCGCCTTGGCAAATCGACGGATAAATGATCGTTCCGGGAGTCCAGAGAGGGTCGTCATCATGGCGACCGGAGCATGGGTCTTGTAGTTCAACGCCAGCCATTCCTGGCATCTGGCGATCGTTGCATCGGATGTTTGCCGCAGGCTCATAAGCGATGCAAACGGCTGCTGGCCCATATCATGCCATTGAAGCATGTAGACCTTCGCAACCTCGATCGCCTCCTTCAGTCCGACATAGCGCGCAATCAGATAGAGTGCCAAGTCCTGCCAGCTCGAGCCGCCACCTGCCATGACAATCCTGTGCGCCTCTCCACTCAACACGAGGGACCGGTCCACTCTGACCCTGACGCCCGGGTAATTGTTGGTAAGGGTCGCCACATACCCCCAATGAATGGTCGCTTCACAGTTGGCCAGTAATCCGGCTTCGCCGAGCAGCACCGCACCAGAACAGGCGCTGGCAAGCATCGCTCCTTCCTCGTGGCATTGTTTCAGCCACTCCGCTTCGGGGTTATACATCCCCGCAACACTTTCGCCTGGATCGACGAAGAAATCCGGAACGCAAACGATGTCGGGCTTAGGGCAGTCCTTAAAATCATAATCCGGATTGACCCAAATACCGTTTGCTGCCCGAAATGGTTGGCTGGACCGGGCAACGATATAGGGACGCATGCGCTGTTCGCCAGCCGCTCCCGACACAATGAAAGCCCAATCGCGGCCCGGTGAGGAGAAAAGATCAAACATGCCATATAGAGCCGACGCCGTAACTTCCGGCACAGCAAGGAGGGCAACATTTATCCGGCCGTCTTGTTGAGGCATGGCAGAATTGACCGCCTTTCAGCATTTTTGACTTTAATCTGGAAGCGCAGCCGGTGCTAGGCTCTTGCCAACTGGAGGACTTGAGATGACCCACAATGCACTGCGCAGCGAATTACGTGGCAAACTGCTTGAGCCGGGCGATGCCGAGTATGATGCTAGCCGCGTGGTATGGAACGGCATGATTGACAGACGGCCCTTGCTGATTGCCCGCTGCCGCAATGCCGCTGACGTCATCGCATCAGTAAACTACGCCCGGGCCCGCGACCTTTTGATCTCGGTCCATAGTGGTGGCCATAATGTTGCGGGCTATGCCGTCTGTGATGGCGGGCTCATGATCGATATGTCGCTCATGAATGCCGTCAGGATAGCAGCTGACCTCGATAGGGCTCAAGTTGGAGGCGGGTCCACTTGGGCCGACGTTGATGCAGCAACCACACCCTTCGGTCGCGCTACGCCTGGTGGTCTGATTGCGGCAACTGGAGTGGCGGGGTTAACCTTGTCGGGCGGCATCGGTTGGTTGCGCGGCACCCATGGGCTCAGTTGCGACAATATCCTGGCGGCCGACGTTGTTATCGCCGATGGCCGACTGGTCCACACAAGCGATACAGAGAACTCCGACTTGTTGTGGGGGTTGAAAGGGGGAGGCGGCAATTTTGGGGTTGTCGTAAACTTTGAATTCCGCCTTCATCCGATTGCGGCGGAAATGATGTTTTGCGCGCCCGCCTATCCCGAAGAACGTGCCGATGAAATTCTCTTAAAATGGCGCGACTACATGGCCACTGCTCCCGACGAAGTGAGTGGCCTTGCCGAATTTTCTACGATTCCCCGCGACGCGGCCTATCCGGAACACGCATGGGGCAGGCGCGTGCTGACGCTCGCGACGGTCTACGACGGCCCAGCCGAAGAGGGCGAACGGGTAACCCAGCCCTTGCGAAGCTTTGGCGAAACGCTCATCGATTTCAGTGACCGCATACCATACCAAGTGCTTCAGACGCTTTATGACGGGTTGTTTCCCAAGGGTCGCGACCGCTGCTACTGGAAATCGACTTACCTCAAGCACCTCGACAATGAGGTTATCCGCGAGATTACCAAGAACTTGA
>NZ_JBBNAM010000265.1:0-4213 GCF_037994425.1 Phyllobacterium sp. | reverse complement strand
AACTATGCCTGCCCCGAAGCTTACGATCAAAACTGCAACCGACCCCAGCAATAAATCGGCAACTGCGGCACCCTTTGGTAAGGGCAACATGGGCGCCGGCAAGCGCGAGGGGATTTGACCAACGACCCGCATGCCCATTGCCTGAAAATCAAAGACTGCCGATAGAGCGGTTGCAAGGACAACGGCAACAAGGGGCCCCGGAATTGCGGGCCGGCGGACACGCAATACAAGCAGGAGAAGGAACAGACCGGCGCCAAGCACAACTGAGGGCCAATGGATAAGGTCAAATTTTGTCGCAAGTTCAAAAAGTGGCGCAAATAGCCCCTCGCTGTCGATTTTGACGCCGGTCAGCCGCCCGAGCTGGCCAACAAGAATAGACAGGGAAATTCCCGTCATGAATCCGGTCAGGATCGGGCGCGACAGGAAATTTGCAATAAAGCCAAGCCGCAGGACATTCGCCAGCAGGCAGAGGAGCCCGACAGTCACTGCGATGGCTGCCGACGCAATCAACGTCTCGTCCGGTGACAACGGGCCAAGAGAAAGGAGAACTGCTGCCAGGACAGTGACGGTGCCTGCATCGGGCCCCACGATCAGCTGGCGCGACGAGCCAAGTATGGCGTAGCCAAGGACCGCCATGATGCTGGCATATAGACCCACCTCTGGCGGCAATCCGGCAATGGCGGGATAGGCAATGGCGCTCGGCAAGCCGACGGCGGCGATCGCCAGGCCAGATGTCACATCATACCGGAGCCATTCGCTCCGGTACGCCCTCAAGCTTGAAATGATCGGCAGCGTTGGCATGGCACAGAGCATATCCGTCAAGGAACGTGAGAAACCAAGCAACACGCATCGCGGATCCCTAAGGCCTGGGTCTCAAGATGCTCAATACGCCATCGCGTACGGGAGATTCAATGCGCGCGCTTTTCGCCCCAGCCGAGAAAGAGCCCTACATCTCCTGGCATTCCGTGCGGCCATTCAACGATCATGGCGCTCAGGCGGTACCCGGCGGGTTTGAGGCGATCGCGCCACACTTCAAAGGCCTGGCGCGGAACACCTGTCAATGTTTCAGGCCAATCGGGTTCATTGTTGTTGATCGCCCGGCCCATGTCCGTACAAAGTTCAACGGGAAATTGCATGACTTTCAGCTCAGTGCGCCCCTCCTCCGCGGCTTTCGTGACGAGGTGCTTTAGGTTGGCCCGCATTTGGTCAGTAATTTGAACCGGTTCCGATAACCGCTCCATGAGTTTTTTGCGGGCGTCTTCTGCTCGCTTCATGCCTTCAAATGCGGCTGAAGCACGCGCGCTGTCGATCTTGTCCGCGTATTCACGCAATTCCTTTGCCGACATAAAGAAACCGTTCTCGGCTACCGGATCGTGTTCGTCTTTCGTTGCCATGGCTCTCCCCATTCGATGCCCAGCCGATCGGATTCCCTAAAGTATTTATCTCGCGACGCGATGCTCTTTATTTGCAACACGCGCCATGGAATATCAAATCTTCTCTAAACCGCGCAACAAAATGACATTTCGCTAGTAGGATGATAGCATACTCGCATCAATTGGCCAATTATATGACGCTTGGGGGGGAAGCCATGAAAATCACTGTCGACTTTGACAAAAAGCGCGAAATACAAGTGGGAAACAGCGGTGAGGTAAAGTTTCGATTTCGCGACATTGCCGTCAAGCCCGGGCGCAAAATTTCGCTCAAAGACGATTTTGACCCGGAATTTACCGGAGGATATGACGACAAGGCCGGCGCGCTCCAGCACGTTGCGGCAAATGTCGAGCACCTGTCAGAGATGCAGGAACTTCTCTATGCGCAGGATACCTATTCTGTGCTCATGATCTTTCAGGCCATGGACGCAGCTGGAAAGGACGGGGCCATCCGCCATGTGATGTCCGGCGTCAATCCGCAGGGCTGCCACGTTACCAGCTTCAAGTCACCATCGGCAGAGGATCTGGACCACGATTACCTATGGCGCGCATCAAAAGCGCTTCCGGGTCGCGGCATGATCGGCATATTCAATCGTTCCTATTATGAGGAAGTTCTTGTGGTCAGGGTCCACCCTGAGCTCCTTGAAAAGCAAAAAATTCCCGAGCGAGCCACACAGGGCGATCTCTGGCAACGCCGGTTCAAGCAGATCAACAATTATGAAAAATACCTGCGCCAGAACGGCACGATCATCCTGAAGTTTTTTTTGAACGTCTCGAAAAAAGAGCAGAAGCGCCGCTTCCTTTCACGGATTGATGAGCCGGAAAAGAACTGGAAGTTCTCGGCGGCGGACTTTGGCGAACGCAAATTCTGGGATGAGTATCAGACTGCCTTTGAAGATATGCTTAACAATACAAGCACCGAGTGGGCGCCCTGGTTTGTCATTCCTGCCGACAACAAGTGGTTTGCGCGCCTTGCCATATCAGAGGCTACCTGTGGTGCGCTTGAAAGGCTTGACCTTGCTTCGCCGAAGGTCACCGAGGCCCAGAAGCAGAAACTCATGGAGATTCGCAAGCAGCTCATTGCAGAAGGCGACTGAGGTCAGGTCGATCATCAGGGCGTCTGTTTCACACCGGGAGTCTTGTTGTCACTGTCCTCCATCCATGCGTCGAGCAAAGTGTAAGCGACCGCGAGGAGCGTAGGCCCGACGAAAATTCCGAGGATGCCGAATGAGATAAGCCCGCCTATCACACCGGCGAAGATGAGCAACAAGGGCAGGTCGGCGCCCCTTCTGATCAGAACCGGGCGCAGATAACCATCCATCGTTCCGGCCACGAGTGCAAACAGCAGCAACACAGTCGCCCACAGCGTATCACCGGAGTAATACATCCAGATGACCGTCGGCGCCAGAATGAGGCCGGGTCCGATCTGCATCAAGCAGAGAACAAAGATGAGCGCGGTCAGAAATGCCGCAAACGGGATGCCCACGACAATTAGCCCGATGCCGCTCAGTGCAGTCTGAGCAACCGCAGTGACGACAACGCCAAGCGCAACACCGCGAATTGCTTTGCCGGCCAGGCGAACCGCCATCTCGCCACGATCGCCGGCGAGCCTGCGGCCGAACCGGATGGCCATCGCCGCTCCCTGTTCGCCGCGCGAATACATGATGGCGGCTATTACGGTTGTCAGCAGAAACTCAAGAAACATTCCGCCGAGACTTCCAGCTGCGGTTGCGAACCATTGCGCAAGTGAACCGGCATATGGTTTCAGCCTGGGGGCGAGTTCGGTCATCCCGATCGCCGCCAGCCTTTCCCAAGCCTCGTGTATGCGCGGTCCGATCAGGGGCACGTCTGCGAGCCATGTCGGCGGCTGCGGCAATTTGAAGGTCAGGCCGCTGCGGAAGAAATCCGTGATGTGGTCGATATTGTCGATGATCAGGCTGATCGCCAGCCAAAACGGAACGATAATGACCAACAGTAGGGTAATCGTCATGACCAGGACAGCAATGCTGCGTTTGTTGCCGACGTGATGCTGCACCCAAAGCATGAGCGGCCAAGTCGCGATGACCAACGTCAAAGCCCAGATGATCGCCGCCAGGAACGGCAACATCACCCAGATCGAGCTGACGAGAAGGCCGCCAATAAACAATACGGAAAGCGTTACGCGGGTGGTGTCCTGGCGTGGCTCGAGCATGTACCTGCCTCTAAGGAGGATTGACGATCAATGCCTTGAAATGAAACGTGTTTACCCCAAGTTATTTATGCGTGATTGTGCGCCCATACTGCCAAAGTTACTAGCCCCGGGGAACGGGTACCACCAGCAAACGGTCGCGGACGGTGTTCCGCTGGACCTTGGTGGGCTCCCTCAAAACGCCCGGCGCCATTGGCCGTCTGCAGGGTCGATCGCATTCGTCAGGGGCCATGTCTTACGCAGACTTCTGTCCGTGCGCACCGAGTGATATTCTCCAGTTCAAAATCCAGAATTCTTTCGCGTATGCAGTTCGAGCTCCGGGGCCCGGTCTCCCCAAAGAGGGTTCCATGTTGAACAAACTGTCGGCTGAATTCTTCGGTACATTCTGGCTTGTCCTCGGCGACTGCGGCAGCGCGGTTATCGCGGCGGCGTTTCCAGATGTCGGTATTGGTTTGCTTGGTGTTGCCTTTGCTTTTGGTCTTACGGTTCTTACCATGGCCTTTGCCGTCGGACATATATCCGGCGGACACTTCAATCCAGCTGTCTCGCTTGGTCTTGCCATGGCCGGACGGTTCGAGTTCAAGGATCTGATTCC
>NZ_JBBNAM010000264.1:0-6063 GCF_037994425.1 Phyllobacterium sp. | reverse complement strand
CTTTCCCGGCAGATCGAGGCTATTCAAGGTCATAAACGGATCCGGTTCTTTGCAGCGGCATAAAGGCGCAGCACTGTTGTCGGCCCTATATAGGTGAATTGGCCGTGTCTGCCAACAGGAAGTGCGGGAAGACTTTTTCTCGATCAAAGTTTTCTGAAGGGCAAAGCGGTCGCCTCCATCTGCCGACGGATGAAAGGTCAGGTCTCGATCTTCCCTGCAACTTCGATCTTTGGATTTCGGAATCCCATGGCGACCCACGCCCAAAAGAGCTTTGCGTAGAAGGACACTGTATGGCTTTTCAGATTGGGGATATTATCCGGCAGGTGGGAGATATCGGCCAGATCTCCGGTCATGGTTCGCATCTCGGCACTCGGCCGCGCTTCGTCCGGCCAGAGGTGCAGATAGATACTCAGCCAGTGCGCCCCCTTCATTTCGAGGAACATCGGCGTATTGCAGCAGGTCGCGACGACACGGCGCGAGCCTGCGCCCTCTGACAGCCGGAATTCGCGCAGGTGCTCCGCGCCGGACAGAACCCGAACACGATCCTTGCGGTATTCCGCACTCGGCGTCGCGCCATAGGATGTGAGAATGTTCTTTGCGTGGGGTAAGATTGCCAGCCGGTCAGCGGCGTTCCGGCAGCTGTCGCAGAGGCATTCGGACACAAGGATCGGTGCGCCATGCACCTCAAGGCTTGTCCGTCCACAGGCGCATCCGATTTTCATGTGGTTCATTTTGTATCATCCTCCTATGTGAAACAGATGCCGGATGTACCGGTCGAGGTGATCCATGCTTTCTCGCGCAAGCTCGGGATTATCGCCAGCCTTGGCCAGGACGAACCCGCCCTGGATGACCGCCTGCATGTGTCGCGCGAGGCTCTCTGGAGTCCAATCGTCCGTGATGCCACGCTCCTGTCGCGCGTCCGCGATGTCGGCCTCGAGTGTGGCCGCGTGGCCGAAGATGCTGCGGCCGCAGGCATCGCGAATGTCCGGGGCGCTCGTGTAGACCTCCTGCGCCATGGTTCCCACGAGACAGGTGAATTCCGCGAGGTCGCCAGCGATGATCGCCTTGCGAAAGGCAACATAGGCGAGAACACGATCCAGAGGGTCGACCGGATCGTGATAAGGCGCTGCCTCGAAAAAGCCCGTCGTCGTCTCGGCCCAGAAGTCGGCCGCCGCGACCCCCAAGGCGTCCTTGCTCGCGAAGTGATGGAAGAACGCACCCTTGGTGACATCGGCTGCCCTGCAGAGATCGTCGACCGTTGTGGCGGCGAAGCCTTTCGCGCGGACTATGTCTTGCGCCGCTTCGAGAAGACGGGTTCGTGCGCTGCCGCGTTCTGGCGAATGTAATGTTGGTCTCGACATGAGCAAAACATACCATATGGTCGGTATGTGTCAATGAGGCGGACCGACTTGGCTTTTGCCATGATGAGTCGAGCGTGCGATCCCAACAAATCTGCGATCGTGGTTTGAGCCCGGCACCCAATATTCGGAGTCAGGCAAAAGTTTAATGAAATGCGTACCGATCCATTAACCGAGGTTACCAGACAATGACTCGGCGTTTAGGCAATTATTAAAGCCCTCTATGTAATGTCTGCTGCGATAGGTCTTGAAGTTTAGTGTAGAGAGTACAATGACCGATCTTGTTCGACCGAGAGTAAAATATGTAATCGGCCCGGATGGCAGTCCGCTGACCATCGCCGATCTTCCACCCGCAAATACGCGGCGTTGGGTTATTCGCCGCAAGGCTGAGGTGGTTGCCGCTGTGCGCGGTGGTCTTCTTAGTCTTGAGGAAGCATGCCAGCGCTACACATTGACGGTGGAGGAGTTCCTGTCCTGGCAGTCCTCGATCTCCGATCATGGGCTGGCTGGTCTTCGAACGACCCGGATACAGCAATATCGTCATTAGATGATGGTGCAAGACTGATTGGGAAAGGCTGGTCGCAAGGCCAGCCTTTTTCCATTGGCTTCGAAACCAGGGTGCTTGCCCAACTATCCGCCTGCTTTTCCTTGACGACGATAAGGTGGGTTGCGATGGCTGAAAGAATTGCGGACGCGGTGAAGAACCACAGGCCCGGTTGCGCGATTGCGGTGGCAAGCCCGCTTGTCTTTGCACCGAAGATCACCAGAGCGACCAGCAATACGTCCAGCATCGACCACTTCGACAGGTAGCTGATCCACCGGTGCAGAACATGGGCGGCGGCTGGTACTTGAACTGCCGCCAATTGTGCGACAGCCAGCTTTGTGACTGGAAGAATTACCGAAAAGAACCCGACGACAGACGCCAGCAACCAGTCGCCGCCTACCCAGAGCGATCGAATTATGCCGAGGAGCGAAGGATTCTCGTCGAAGAAGTACAGCCTGCTGACATTCATCAACGGCATTGTCATCCCCAGCGCAAGCGAGAACGTGGCTATGAAGAGGAAGATGGGAATGAACGATCTTGTCGACATGCTGATCCCGAACCAATGTTAGGGTCCAGACCCTAATCTTGCATATGCATGCGAAACCCAAAGGCGGCCGTCAAGCATGGCGACGACAAGACACACCAGATCACATTCGGTTGTAGCCGATTGCCCTTCCCATGGCTGATCTCCATAGTTAGGGTAAACAGTGCCGACCAATTACTGGCGGTAAGCAAGAATATTTGAATTCTTGATGGTTTGATCGACACAGAACATTGGATTGATGCACCTTATGCGTACAAAATTCGGATTGCTGTTTGTTTTGCTGGCCTTTGTGTCCTCGGCACAAGCGCTGGAGGCCGGCTCCCCGCCCGTCCTCGCTCCCGAAGAGCAGCAGGCCAAGGCCGCGCATTTGAGTGCGCAGGTACTGACGTACTACCACTACAAGAAGGTGCCGTTGAACGACGCCTTGTCTGCCAAAATCATCGACCGGTACATAGAACTACTCGATCCGGAACGCGTCTTTTTCCTTCAGTCCGATATTGATCAATTCATGATCAACAGGGACAAAATCGATGATGCCATCTTTAACGACGATCTGAGCATTCCGTTTGATATCTTCAACGTGTACGAGCAGCGCTACGTAGAGCGTCTTACATACGCACGTGAACTGCTGAAGCAGGGTTTCGATTTCAGTCAGAAGGAAGAGTACACCCTCATCCGCGAGAGGGCGCCTTGGCCGAAAACAGTAGCAGAGAGCCAGGACCTATGGCGCAAGCGTGTGAAAAACGATTGGCTGCTTCTGAAACTGGCGGGCACGCCCGAGGCGACAATACGCGAAACGCTTGGTAAGCGGTATGGAAACTCTCTCGCCAGAGCCTACAAGTACAAGAGTGACGATGTCTTTCAGACGTTCATGACCGCTTACACGAACTCGATAGAACCGCATACCGACTATCTGGGCGTAGCGGCGGCATCGGATTTCGACATTTCGATGAAACTGTCACTCGTCGGTATCGGCGCCGTACTGCAGGAGCGCGACGAATACACGACCATACGCGAACTGGTACCGGGCGGACCGGCCCAGCTGTCTGGCCAGCTAACGGTCGGGGACAGAATTGTCGGCGTTGCTCAGGGCAAGGACGGCACGCTGGTTGACGTTGTCGGCACCCGCGTCAACGAAGTCGTAAAACTGATACGTGGAGAGAAGGATACCGTCGTACGGCTCGATATCTTGCCATCCGATGCGGGACCTGACGGCAAGCATCGCCTGGTCACCCTGGTGCGAGATAACATCAGCCTGGATAAGCAGGCGGCCAAAAAAAGCGTCCAGATTGTCAAGGACGGCGATATCTCGCGCAAGATCGGCGTGATCTCGTTGCCCACATTCTATGAAGATTTCGATGCGCGGCGGCGCGGCGACAAGGACTACCGGAGCGCCAGCCGCGATGTCGCCAAGCTTCTGGCAGAACTGGAAAAAGAAAATGTCGATGGCGTCGTTATCGATCTACGCAACAATGGCGGAGGTTCCTTGCCACAAGCAATCGAACTGACCGGCTTTTTCGTAGGCAAGGGACCAGTTCTGCAGCAGCGCAACGGCGATGGCGAGATCAGCGTAAACGGCAACAAGCGCGCAACGGCTCTCTGGACGGGTCCGCTTGCGGTGCTCATCAATCGTGGTTCCGCCTCGGCCTCTGAGATTTTCGCCGCCGCAATACAAGATTACGGCCGCGGCGTCATCATTGGCGAACCGAGTTTCGGCAAGGGGACCGTTCAAACAGTCGTCGATCTGGACGAGGAAGCACGCAACGCAAAGCCGGAATTCGGCGAACTCAAAATGACTGTCGCACAGTTCTTCCGCATCAATGGCGGCACCACCCAGCTTCGCGGTGTGACGCCGGATATCGTCTTGCCGGGATTCTCCGACGAGGAGAAACTGGGGGAGTCGAGCTACGACAACGCGCTGCCGTGGCTGCAGATCAAGCCTGCGAAGTTCAAAGCCCTCGGTGACATCAAAGCGGTTCTGCCGGAGCTACAGAGACGCCACGACGCCCGCGCCACAGCGGACAAGGATTTCAAGGATCTCGTTGAAGACGTCAGTGAGCTCGATAACCTGCGCAAAAAGCAAGTTATCTCACTCAACGAATCCCAAAGGCGGGCTGAGAGGGAGCGCCAAATCAACCGACTGAAGGCGCGTGAAGCAGCAGACGGCAAGGGTTCCGTATCACAGGCCGATCTTGTGTTTCAGGAAGACGGACTGCAGGCCAACGAGCGCAGCTTGAGCGCAGATATAGCGAGTGAGAAGGCCCTGAAGGACGCAAAAGACGTTCTCCTGGATGAGACGGTGCATATACTCAGCGACGCATCCGATCTGGTCAAAGTCAAGTCGGCAAAGAACAATTGATCGACACTGGTGATTGGTGCCAGGCGGAGAGAGCTGGCGGTAGAAATAGCAAGTGGTGCAGCAATGGTAGCTCAGATCAGTATCGATAAGCAGGAAACGGGTAGCGGCGGACGCTATGTGGCCGTGGTATCGGGACACGAGGCCGAGATGGCGTTTTCACGCGCCAGCCCGCATCTGATCATCATCGACCATACGTCAGTGCCGGACGCGTTGCGGGGGCAGGGCGTCGGCCAGGCGCTTGCACTTCATGCGGTCGAGGATGCGCGGGCCGGTGGCTGGAAAATCATCCCGCTTTGCCCCTTCATGCGGGCACAATCGCTGCGTCACGAGGAGTGGGCGGACGTCGTCCAGCAGAGATGAGGCGCTTTGGGAATTGATTGTCCGCGGGAGCTGATTTCTCAAAAAAGCTTCGCCGCCTATCCGATCATTGCCCGCTTGTCTGTAACAGGAATCTCGTCAATGTCGCGCGGCTTGCCGTCGCGCTGTTCGAGCGCTTCCGCCTTGGCGAGCTCGGCCTCCGATTCGGCAAGGGCAGCTTCCGCTTCGTCCTTTTGCGCCTTCAGGTCGCGGATCGAATCGAACAGGTTATCACGGCGCTGGCGGGCAGCCTTGGCAAACGTCGGATAGGCAAAGTGCGTCGTGTCGGTAATGCCGGCCTTCTTCTCTTCTGAAAGGATCTGAGCGTCCAGTTCAGCGGCCATGCGTTCGAATTCACCCATCATCAGGTCGAGCTGCCCGAGTTGGCGGCGCTTTTCCTTGACCTGAAAGAGTTTCAGCCGGACCAAACCTTCATGCGACTTCATACTCACTACCCCCTCAACGCCACACAACAAGGCCGGTACGCGAATGCCGCCAAATCGAGGCAGCTGATCATCCAGCCGGTATGCCACCCGAATCACTTCGGGAAAATGAAACAAAAACTTAAAGGCGGCCCCGTCTGGTAACCATTCCTTTACGTTCAGCATTAATCATACGCCTTAAGACTTAAAGCTCGGTAAATCGAAACCTCAAGTTTTTAGGCAGAGATTTTTATTGAGTCGAATGAATCGCTTGTACCTTGAACCTGAAGCATCATGTGATGGTTTTTGGTGGGTGAGTTGACCTTATGAATCAATGCAGTGCCTGCGATCCCTAAATTAAGAGTCGAGGGCACTTGCAAAGCGGAATCAGATTTTGTTAACCATTCGGTGGCAATCTTAACGTTATGGAAACGGCTTGTTTCGCGACCTGGCTTCGGGATTGCACGGCAACCCATTTC
>NZ_JBBNAM010000263.1:0-6158 GCF_037994425.1 Phyllobacterium sp. | reverse complement strand
TGTACAGCTCCCGCCAGTTCATGGTTAGCGACATGCTGGTAATGCGACTGATCGAGTCATATTCACCGCCCTGCGGGGTGGTGGTATCGGCCAAGGTCAGATCCGTTTTTTCGATGGCCTGCGTCAGGGTCGACACCAGACCTACGGGCGTGAAAGGCCCGCCTTGGCCATAGGGGCGAATCTTGACCAAACCGCCCACTACATACGTTTCAATTTCGCGAGCCATGTTTTAGTTCTCCAGAGTGTCGGCGCTGATCACGCCTTGGGCGATCAGCCAATCGCGCTGTGCGGCATTGACCTTGATCGTCGCGCCGATTGGGAAATCCTCACGGCCGTGGGTGTGCGGCTTGAGTAGCGTGACCTCATACAGGGGCAGGACGTTGGCCGACTCATAGACGCCCTCGGCGCCCTCGACCTGCCCCACGCGTGGCGCGGCTTGCGCTTCGCCTGGCCGTCCAGTGTTTTGGGTGAATTGCTTGTCGGGGATGGTTTCGCCGGCGGCGAACTGGCCAGCACCGGCCGGGGTGGCGCCGGTCGTGGTCCTGGTCACTCCCGGGGAGGGGCTGGTGGTGACGTCGGGGGTCTTGGATGTCATGGGAATTTTCCTTGAATGATTGTGTGCAGGTACACCGGAATCAGGACCAGCGCAGCCTTGGAACCGTCCGCCGGCGGGAATGATTCCGGGGCACCGATGGCGAGCATCGGAACGCCACGCGGTAACCAGTCGGGCAGCTGCCCGGCGGTGGTCATCAAGCAACGGATTAGGTCGTGTTCCAGATCCTCGACGGCAGACTCATAACCATCGAGCCCGGCGTCGACGGCGCCGATCACGTTAAAGCCGGATAGCACCTTGATCGCGTGCGGCCCAGCCACGGGGGCGAGCCCCTTGGCCTTTTGCACCACGATCAGCGGGTAACTGATATCGGCCGCCTTGATCACCTCATTCAACCAGCCACCACGGACGTTCCCACCTGCGTGGGTGTGGTATCCGTTTTCGACGGTGATGGTTGATAGGCGCGCGATCAGCGCCTCGCGGGCAAGGGTCAGAATGTTCATGGTGCCCCCATGGTCGCGGCGGTGATCATATAGCCGTCATCGGCGATCAGTTTTTCAACGATGAAACGCTCGCCGGCAATGACGAACAAGTCGCCCCGGGCAGCGGTGGCCAGATCACTGGTGTAGAACGTGATCCCGACCACGTCGCTCACAAACCGACCATCCGGCCCCACGTATTCGAGGTTTCTGTCCACCATTAGCGGCAGGTTCTCAACAGGTGGCTGGCCGGGGGTCTGAAAGCTCCCGAAGACGTCCGCAAGCTCGTTAGTCCCGAACCGGTGCATATGCTTGATTAGCCGATTCCAACGGCTTGCGTTGTCCATCAGTTCGACAGCCGGACGACAGCAAAGCCGCCCGATTCGTCGGCGATCAGCTTGCCGGCCGGCACAGACGCGGCAGTCCCGGCGGCAACCAGCCCGCCGGCTTTCAGACTGACCGCCGCACCGGTCAACAGACCAGCCGCCGAAGGCACACGCCAGCACCCGACCAGATGGCCGGCGAACTCGGCGCCCTCCACCGCGTCAGTGATCGCCACCATGACCAGCGTGCCGATGGCATAGATCCCACCGGATACAACACCACCCGCTGGGGCCACGAAAGTCGGGACGTCGCCGTCCTCTACAAAGTTTTTAGCCATGATTTCTCAATCTCCAGAAACAAAAAAACCCGCATCAGGCGGGGTTCGTGAACAGCGGGCGAGTTAGGCGCCGTTGGCTTTTTGCAGGCCGCGATAGTCGAGCGGCGCGACACCGGCGTCGATGCGAACCTTAGAGGCCACGCCGTCAACGGTGAAGCCTTGTTGCTGTTCCAGGTACGGGGTTTCTACGCCGTTCAGATACGACACCTCGATCGTGTCCAGACCTTGGCGCGCGGCGCCATACCATGCAGTCGCCGACGCGTCGTCGAGGCGGGCGTCGCCGATCACCTTGGCGAAACCGCGAATCGGGTTAACGATGCCGCTGTTAACGTCCGCACCCGGTACCGACTCGCTGTTGATGATCTGATTCGCCTTATCCTCAAGGGCGATCGGGGTGAGGATGTACGCCGGGCGAATGTTGAGATTTCGGCCTTTACCGTCGGCCGCGTCGCCTTTCTGCGTGGCCATCTGCGTTTTCATCTTGCTCAGGCTGTCGATCGACAACGCCGAGCTGGCCCCGGTCTGGAGGTTGCGGTGGTCAGCGTGGAACAGCGTTTTTCCGTCCGCCATGACCGGGTTACCGGTCAGCACGGCGAACACCAGATCGCCAATGGTGCCCTTCGCGGCTTGGCCCATCTTGTTCGGGATGTCGGTCAACATCGACATGTCGTCGTTGATGATCGCTTGGCGGGTGATGCTGAACAGCTCACCGTAGGTTGCAAGCACGACTTGCGCGCCCAGCTCGCCGATGGTGATGTATTTGTATTCAGCACCCTCGCGCACTTGGCGCAAGGAATTGAACTCGCCCAGCCCGACGCGGCGCGTCACTTTAAAGTCGCTGAGTTCGCCTTTCTTCGTCCACAGCGGGAAAGTTTCCTCGGCCGCTTCCCATCCTTGAATGATCGACTTGTTCGCGACGTCGAGCAGAATGCCGCCGAAATCGCTGGTCGAGTGGGTGAAGGCAAGGCCAACCATTTGCAGCGGTGCGAGCCCGGCAATACCGACGCCGCGCTCGGTGAGCGAGGCGCGGGCCAGCTCCCTCAGGCTCATATGGTTGAATGCGTTGCTCGGTTCCATTTCGCCGTGACGGGCGCGAGCCATCAGCGAGGCGCGGACGGAATCGCCCACCAGGTTGCCGTTGGTGATGTGACCCGGAACACGCGGCGCCGGGGTGGTGCTTTCGCCCAGCTTGGCGAGCAACTTCTGACTGGCCTGCTCAGGGGTGACGGTGTGATCGAGCAGGCAAGTATTCAGCAGCTCGGCGTGCGACTGGCCGAAGCTACCGAAAGCCGTGGTGATGCTCAGACGGCGGTTGGTTTCAGCGGCCAGCACCTGGGCGCGAATCTCGGCAGTGGCGTGGGCTTCTGGAGCCGGTGCCGGTGCTGGGGTTGGCGCTGGAGCCGGTGCCGGTGCAGGCGTTGGGGTTGGCGACGGCGCCGGGGTGTTGCCGTTGCCTTGTGGATCGAGCAGGGATTTCAGCGAATCGGGCATGTTTTCGAACTCCTTGAAGCGTTTAGAGGTGAGCTGTGCGGCAGCTGCCAGCGGCTCGGTTACATGGTCGGCAAAGCCGGCCTCAACAGCCTCGCGGCCAGTCATCCAGGTGGTGTTTTTGAGTAGGGTTGCGATTGCTTCGGGGGTCTGCCCGGTCTTGTCGACATAGGCGGCAATCAGCTGGCCCTCGACCTTGTCGAGCAAGTCGCCATAGCGGCGCATGTCGTCGGCGTCACCGCCCTGAATGCCCCACGGTCGATGCACCATCATCATGGCGTTTTCGGGGATGTGAACCGTCCCCACCATGGCAATGACCGAGGCCATCGACGCGGCGAGCCCGTCGATAAACACGTCGATGTTTGCGGGGTGCGACTTGAGCAAATTGAAAATCGCGATGCCGCCGAACACGTCCCCACCGGGGGAGTGAATCCGCAGATTGATTTGCTTTACGTCGCCGGCGGCTTTCAGGTCTTTGGCGAACTGTTGCGGGGTAATGCCCCAAGCGCCGATTTCGTCATACAACAGGATTTCAACCGACCCGCGCGCGAGTGCGTTGAGGCTGTACCAACTTTCTTTTGGCTTGTTGTCCTGACTGATCAGACTGGCAAGGGGCGCGACCAGCCCCGGGTTATTCTGGTGGCTGCTCACTGGCGGCTCCTTGCTTGGCGTAAAACTGGTGATATGCGTCCGAACTGAACACCAGATCGGCGGCGCGGTTGGTTTCCACTTCTGCGGTGCGGGTGCGCTTGAGTTCCTGCGGGTTGCGGCCACGCGCGCGGGCGACTTCGGCCTCATCCGCAAAGCCGGCTTTAACGAGGATTTCCCACGCGTCCGCCTCTTGTTTCGGATTGATCCAAGGCATCACCGGCCCTTGATAGATCGCGCCGTAAAGGGTGCGCGGATCAACATCGCGCGGCGGCTTGAGCCTCCCGCTCACCAGCCCCATGGCCATGAATTCGCGGTAGACCGGACGGCTCCAGTAATCAATAAATTCATGCTGGAGCAGGTCGTAACCTAGCTGGGCCTCGACCAGTTCCTGACGTTGCGCCGAATAGGTGCCGTCGTAGGTTCTGGCCACGGTGGAATAGGCGCTACGCGTGCCGGCTGCGATGGCGCGCAACTGACCGTTGCGGAACGGTTCCAGAAACGGGTTGGGCCGGTTGCTTTGAATCATGCCGACGTCTTCACCTGGTAACAGGTTGTCGACGACGGTGCCCGGGGCAAGGGCGATAGTTCGCTCGGCGGTGGCTTCACCGTTCGCCGGGCCGGTGTACAGGTCCGGCGTTCCCTTGCGAATGAACATCGCCAAGGCGGCGCTGATGCGGGCCGCGACGCGCTCGCTTTCTTCGTAATCCTTCATATCGGCGAGGCGCACTAACACCGCGTGCAACAGCGGCAAGCCACGGTTTTGACCGATGCGTTTGCGGTGCGCGATATGAATGATCTGCTCGGCCAAAACGCGCTTGGTCTGGTACTGGAACGCGAACATATTCACGTTGCCCGGGTGAGTCTTGAGCAGGTGAAACGCCCGCACGCGGCGCCACGCGTCGCGCTCGATCCCCTGCGCGAGGCCGATAGCGTCGTCGTTCAGGTTGAACGGCAGATAGTCCGGCTCAAGCAACTCAAGGGCAAAAGGCACGTCGGTCAGGTGCGTGTAAAACGGGACATTGCCGCGAATCTTCTGCGCCAACATTTCGCCGTCGCGCAGCCAGGTGCGGCACACCTGCCGTTCCATCTGCGGCCGGGTCAGCTCGCCGGAAACCTCAGGATGTAGCGACCACTCGGCCCATTCGTCTTTGATCTGCGCCGCGAAGTCGAGGTGAATATCCCCGGCCAGCGTCAGCGGGATGGGCTCGACGCTGATGCCGGCACCGCCGACCACCCGTTCCTCCAGACGGTCGAACAGGCCTGTCACTAGGTCATGGTCTTCGTCCAGCTTGCGGGACTGGTACCGAAGCGACATCGCGCCCATTTGTAGGGACGCGTCAGCGCTCAGGGGCTGACCCTTCGCCTTGTGCGTGCGGGTGACCTTGGCCGCCTCATAGGCTTGGATCAGGTACCGGGCTTGCAGACGCTTGGCCACCATCGCGGGGGCGAAGGGCTCGATCATTTTGTCGATAAAGTTTTTCATTCGAAGCTCACCCGGCCGAAGCGCAGCCCCCGGCCATGGGTCAGCGAATACACGCGCTGTTCCCACTCAAGCCGGCCCTTGGTGATCGCCGCCGGGTCGTGAGAAATAAACGTCCGGCCGGCGATCGTGACCGACTTGCCCGCAAGGGCGGCGACTTCGGCCTCGCGATATTGCTCAAGCATGTAGCGCGCGTATTCCAGATCGGTCATAGCCATGGGTCGTCTCTCGGTGCCACCCAAGCGCCGGCCGTAGCCGGTGCCTTAGGTTCGTTTTTAGGGGGCGAAATCACCGGTTTTCCAGCGGCAGGGCGCGAGCGCGCCAAGGCCTCAAGGTCGAGGCCGAAACGTTGTTGGCTGATGCGCAGCGCCGCGAGGGCGTACACAAAACAATCCAACGCTTCGTTGCGGCGGCCGCCGGCGTCCCAGCGGGCAACCCGGCGGCCTTTCTCGATCTTGGTGACTTTCCGTTCTGCGGTGAGTTGCTTGAGTTCGCTTTCGTCGCACAGGTCGTCATTGGCCGGCAGGTGAATAACGCCGGGCTGTACAAGACCGATTCGGGCAATGTCCGATTGCAATTTCAGCCGGCTGTAAATCAGCTCTTTGGCGTTGTCGGTACCGACTTCGGTTAGGTAAACCTTTGCGGTCTTGTGCCGGGTGCGCGGGAAATTGGCGATGGGCTTGCCGTAGATGTTCGCGCCCTTCACGGGCACGACCCATTGCACGCCGTATTTGCGGCTTTCGGCGTACACCTCATCGGTGTAGTGGCCGCCGGAGTCCCAGCACCAGCGATCAACCTTCATCACCACGCCGTCGGCGCGGGCGAACTGGCGTTGTATTTCTACCC
>NZ_JBBNAM010000262.1:0-5090 GCF_037994425.1 Phyllobacterium sp. | reverse complement strand
AGCGATATCGATGTCGCGGCAACGGTTTGCGCGGACCCGTTGCCGCATGGCGGGGTTCGACCGGCTGACGGAGCGGCCGGCCGAATATTAGCGCCTTATTGCATGCCCAGTGCGTCCTTGATCGCCTTTTCGGCCTCGTCCGCCGCGACCTTTATCTGATCTTCGGTCTGACCGGCAGCCTTGGCGGCATCTTCTGCAGCCTTGCGCGCCGTCGCGACAGCGGCCTGCTTCTGCTCGGTGGTCATTGTGGCAGCCTGCTCTTTCAATTTGTTCAGGGTGTCCTGAGCGTTCATCGGCGTAGCAGGTGTGGCAGGGGCAGCGGGAGCGGCAGGCGCCTCGGTCGCCGCAGGCGCAGCTGGTGCGGGCGCCGGTGCCGGAGCTGGCGCCGGCTGTTCAGTCTTTGCGGGAGCCTGTTCCGATTTCTGTTCACTCTCGCCGCAACCGGCGAGCGCCAGCAGCGATACTGCAGCCAAGGATACAAAAAGTCTGTTCTTCATCGTTTCCTCTCCATTCATAAACTGGCCCCTCACCCTCACCTTAAACGAATTGGCGCGGCGCGGCGCTTTGTTTGCGCTTTCGGTTAATTTTCCCGTGGATATCAACAGTTTCACGCAAATCTTAATGTGAAATCTTCCATCATTGCGCTCCGGGCGGTATCGCTTATTGTCACTCGAGGGCGCGTGAGGGTTTTCCCGTGCGGCCGAATCACAGAAGGCGGAGGCAAATTCCGTGAAAGACAGATGGGATTTCTGGATTGATCGCGGCGGCACGTTCACTGACGTGATTGCTCGCAATCCCAAGGGGCAGTTGCTTGCGCACAAACTCCTTTCCGAGAACCCGGAAGCCTATCGCGACGCTGCAATCCAGGGCATCCGCGAGCTTCTGGGCGTCAAGCCTGGTGATCCCATTCCGTCCGGGCGCATCGGCGAGGTGAAGATGGGCACGACCGTCGCAACCAATGCACTTCTCGAACGCATGGGCGACCGGACTCTGCTCGTCATCACTCGCGGTTTCCGGGATGCCCTGAGGATTGCCTATCAGGCGCGGCCGGACATCTTCGCCAAGGAAATCATCCTTCCCGAGCAACTCTACGAGCGCGTCGTCGAAATCGACGAGCGCGTCAGGACCGACGGTACCGTGGAAATCGTACCGGATCCGGCGCAGATACGTACCGCGCTGGTGCAGGCCAAAGAGGACGGCATCGACGCGGTTGCAATCGTTTTCATGCACGCCTGGAACTATCCGGCACACGAACAGATCGCAGCGAAAGTCTCGCGTGAGCTGGGATTCGGACAGGTATCCGTCAGCCACGAAGTCTCCCCGCTCGCCAAGCTTGTCGGGCGTGGCGACACCACAGTGGTCGATGCATACCTCTCACCGATCCTCCGCCGGTATGTAGACCGTGTGGCCGGAGAGTTGGGCATTGTTGATGGCACGGCGCGGGGGTCACGTCTCTCCTTCATGATGTCATCCGGTGGCTTGACAGCCGCGGACCTCTTCCAGGGCAAGGATGCCATTCTTTCGGGGCCGGCCGGCGGTGTCGTCGGCATGGTCGAGACAGCAAGGCTTGCCGGTTTTACGAAGGTCATCGGTTTCGACATGGGCGGCACAAGCACCGACGTCGCCCACTATGACGGCGATTTTGAACGGGCATTCGACACTGAAGTTGCCGGCGTGCGCATCCGCGCGCCCATGTTGCGCATTCACACGGTTGCAGCTGGCGGCGGCTCCGTCCTTCACTATAGCGCGGGACGTTTCCAGGCCGGACCCGATTCGGCGGGCGCCAATCCTGGACCCGCCTGTTACCGGCGCTGCGGACCGCTCGCGGTCACCGACGCCAATGTCATGCTCGGCAAGCTTCGGCCCGAATATTTTCCAGCGATCTTCGGCCCTGAACAAGATCAGCCGCTTGACGCCGAAATCGTTGCCGGAAAATTTGCCGACCTTGCGGCCGAAATGGGCGACGGCAAGACGCCCGAGCAGGTCGCCGAAGGCTTTGTGACGATCGCCGTAGAAAACATGGCTAATGCGATCAAGAAAATATCGGTGCAGCGCGGTTATGATGTGACCCGGTATCTCCTCAATTGCTTTGGCGGCGCAGGCGGGCAACATGCCTGCCTTGTCGCCGACGCATTAGGTATGGAAGCCGTGTTGATCCATCCCTTCTCCGGCCTTCTTTCGGCCTACGGCATCGGCCTTTCCTCGACATTCGCATCGCGCCAACAGGCACTGGTGAAACCGCTTGCTACCGAAAACATCGACGAGGTGCGTTTACTAGTTGAAAGGCTATCGGCTGCGGTGGTTGACGAACTCAGCGGTCAGGGCGTTCCCATTGACGCGATCGCGTCGCGCCCTATCGTGCACCTGCGCTACGACGGAACCGATACAACGATCCCCATCGATTTCAGCACCTTTTCGATCAAAGAAGCGCGTGCCGCCTTTGAAACCGCGCACAAAGCCCAATTCGGCTTCATCTACGACAACAAGGGCATTGTGGTCGAGGCTGTCGAAGTCGACGGAGCGGACGGTCGCGAGCGAACGCAGGTTGAAACGGCGCATCCCTTGAATGCATCGAGGCCACGGCCCGACAGTACCTGCAGGCTCTACTCTGGCGGGCTGTTCCATGATGCCCAAACGTTCCAGCGCGAAAATCTCGCACCTGAACACAGTATCAAGGGCCCAGCCCTGATCATCGAGCCACACCAGACGATCGTGGTAGAGCCGGGCTGGCAAGCGGAGATAACGGCCCTGAACCATGTCATCATGCGCCGGGCCGAAAAAAAGCTTCGCGCCGCCGCACTCGGCACTGAGGCGGACCCGATCATGCTGGAGGTGTTCAACAATCTCTTCATGTCGATAGCCGAGCAGATGGGCGTTACACTGCAGAACACCGCCTATTCGGTGAACATCAAGGAGCGTTTGGACTTTTCCTGCGCCGTATTCGATGGGAGCGGCGCGCTCGTCGCCAATGCCCCGCACATGCCGGTCCATCTGGGTTCGATGGATCGTTCGGTCGAGACCGTCATCAAGCTCAATGCGGGCGACATTCGTCCCGGCGACGTCTTTGCACTCAATGCGCCCTATAATGGCGGCACGCATCTGCCCGATATCACTGTTGTCACGCCGGTCTTCGACGATGCGGGGACAAACATTCTCTTCTATGCTGCCTCGCGCGGCCACCATGCCGACATTGGCGGTTCGGCGCCGGGTTCGATGACGCCGCTCGCAACGACCGTCGACGAGGAAGGTGTCCTCATCGATAATTTCCGCCTCGTTGAGCGGGGGCGCTTTCGCGAGAAGGAATTGACCGAGCTTCTGACCAACCATCCCTGGCCGGTGCGCAACGTCCACCAGAACATTGCCGACCTCAAGGCGCAGATTGCCGCCAATGAAAAGGGTGTTGCCGAACTCAGGAAGATGATCTCGCAGTTCGGGCTCGAGGTGGTCGAAGCCTATATGGGCCATGTACAGGACAATGCCGCCGAAAGCGTTCGTGCCGTGCTCGACCGGCTTCCCGAAAAATCCGAATATACATACGAGACCGATACCGGGCAGACGATTGCGGTCAAGATCATCGTCGATCGCAACGAACGCCGCGCGACCGTCGATTTCACCGGCACGTCACCCGTGATGAAGAACAATTTCAATGCGCCGGAGCCTGTGGCACGCGCCGCCGTACTCTATGTATTCCGCGTCATGGTCGAAGGCGCCATCCCGATGAATGCCGGTTGTCTGCGCCCGATCGAAATCATCATTCCCGATGGTTCGATGTTAAAGCCGACCTATCCGGCGGCAGTTGTTGCCGGCAATGTCGAAACCTCGCAGCATGTCACGAATGCCCTTTTCGGCGCCTTGGGAGCGATGGCAAATTCACAAGGCACGATGAATAATCTGACTTTCGGCAACGAGCGCTACCAATATTATGAGACGATTTGCTCGGGGGCTCCCGCGGGCCGCTTCAACGACGGTGCAGCGTTCGCCGGAACATCGGCCGTCCACACGCATATGACGAACTCGCGACTTACAGATCCGGAAATTCTCGAAATGCGCTTTCCCGTCCTGCTCGAGGACTTCCATATCCGCGAAGGTTCGGGCGGCACCGGGAAGTTCAGCGGCGGAGATGGCACGCAGCGGACGATCCGCTTCCTCGAACGCATGGATTGCGCGATTCTTTCCTCGCATCGCAACCGCTCGCCCGAAGGTCTCGACGGCGGCGGCAATGGCGAGACTGGCAAGACGCAAGTGCGCCGCAGCGATGGTACCATGGAAACGCTAAAGGCCTGTGACCAGACCATACTCGCTGCTGGTGAAGCCGTAATCGTTACGACGCCGACACCCGGCGGCTATGGAAAGCGCGATGTCTGAACCGGGGCAACGGGCCATATCCATCAGGAGGCTTGATGGAGACGATGCCGAGCGCTTCCGAGCCTTGCGGCTGCACTGCCTCCAAAGCGCACCCGAAGCCTTCGGTTCGAGCTTTGAGGAGGAGGTTGGTCTCGACATGGCCCAAGTTCGTGCAAGGCTGGAGGCGCAGCCCAACGCCGTATTTGGCGCCTTCGCCGATGACCAACTGATCGGTCTTGCGGGCTTTGCGGTGAATCCGACACTCAAGAAGCGGCACACCGGTATGCTGTGGGGCGTCTTCGTCGATCCCGCCTGGCGGGGTCATGACCTTGGCAGGCGCTTGACGCAGGCGGTGATTGACCACGCGAGACAGTACGTCGACATCCTCCATGCGACCGTGATGGCAACGAACCTCTCGGCGCGAAACGTCTATCTTGGCCTCGGGTTTACGGTCTTCGGGTTTGAGAAGGACGCGCTGCGCTACGACGGTAAATCGTACGACGATGAGCACCTGCGGCTTGATTTGCGCTGAAATCCGCACCTTGGCCAGTCGCTACAAAACTTCACGAAAACAGGCAACTGACGACGCTTGTTAAAATGCGCTTTGTGAGTTCTCGCTGAAGCGCGACTTTGGAGCACGGCAGGCTAACCTATTCATCTGCGCCTTGCCATGACCTTTTGGCGAAAGACCTCCGCGGGTGTCCTGAAGCCCAGACATTTGCGGGGTGTCGCATTGAGATGATCGC
>NZ_JBBNAM010000261.1:0-16940 GCF_037994425.1 Phyllobacterium sp. | reverse complement strand
GCCTCGATGATTTCCGCCTTGCCGTTCTCGACGCTGTGTACCGCGCGGATGCGGCCCCGCCGGACATGCTGGAGTACGCGAGAAATCGTGACGCTGCGCGGACTGATTTGTGCGTCGATACCCAGCGACTTGGTGAGATCGAGATAGTCGGGATTGTTGATCAGAACGAGGTTGGATTTGCAGCCGAGCCGCTTGGCCATAACGCCTGCAAGCATGTTGACCTGATCGTCATTGGTAAGGGCGACAATGAGATCTGCATCCTCGATTTCGGCCTCGCGTAAGAGCCTCTGGTCAAGGGCGCTGCCATGTAGCACAAGCGAGCGATGAAGTTCATCAGCGATCAGGTTGGCGCGCCTGAGACTGGCTTCGATAACCTTCACCTTGGTGCGCGGCTGGTGTTCCTCGATGGTCTGCGCCACGTAGAGGCCGATATTGCCGCCGCCGGCGATGACAATTCGCGTCGCTTCGGGCTCTTCGTGACCGAACAGGGCGAGCGTGCGCGCTATCTGGGCCGTAGGGGCAGCGACGTAAGCAACATCTCCGGGCATCAGTTGGTCATTTGAATGAGCGACAGCGAGTTTGCCGGCGTGCACGACTGCCATGACCGTGGCATTGAGATCGGGAAAGAGGCTGGTTAACTGCGCCAGTTGCGTGTGGACGACCGGGCACTCCTCCAGGCACTCGATGGCGAGTACCGCAACCTTGTCGTCAGCCAGGCGAACGACATCGGTAACACCTGGGAGCGCGATGCGTCGCAACACCATCTCCCCCACTTCAAGTTCAGGAGAAATGATCACGTCGATGGGCATGTGTTCCCGCGCGAACAGATCCTGATAGTGCGACTGCAGATAGGATTGTGCGCGAATGCGCGCAATCTTGGTTGGCACATTGAAAAGGGCATGGGCGACTTCACAGGCGACGATGTTTACTTCGTCGAACAGTGTAACGGCGATGATCATGTCGGCCTGATCCGCGCCGGCCTTCTCCAATACGTCAGGATGTGCGCCATGACCTACGAAGCAGCGAACGTCCAGCGTATCACCGACAATCTCGATGAGTTCGGGCGAAGTATCAATCACAGACACGTCATTGCCCTCGGCAGCAAGCCTTTGAGCGATGCCGTAGCCGACCTGACCGGCGCCGCAGATGATGACGCGCATGTTGCGATTAGACCCCGAGGGATTTCAGCTTCCGATGCAGTGCTGAGCGTTCCATACCAACGAACTCGGCAGTACGCGAGATGTTTCCGCCGAAACGGTTGATCTGGGCGACAAGATACTCCTTCTCGAAGCGTTCTCTCGCCTCGCGCAAGGGCAACGCCATGATGTGCTGATCCGACTCTGTTGGCGCCTTGGGCAAGGTATCGCCGATTTCCGCCGGGAGAAGGTCCGCCGTGATCACTGCCTCGGGATCATCGCCTCGGGCAAGAATGATCAGGCGCTCGATATTGTTGCGCAGCTGGCGAATATTGCCGGGCCAGGAATGCGACTGAAGCACCGCCATTGCGTCCGGCCCGATCTTGCGCGGCTTGATGCCAGCTTGTTCGGCGATTTGCGTCATGAAGAACTCGACAAGCGCGGGGATGTCGTCGCGGCGGTCGGCAAGTGGCGGGACAATAACCGGAACGACCGCGAGCCTGTGGAAGAGATCTTCGCGGAACCGTCCCTCCGCAATCATCGCCTCAAGGTTCTGGGCGGTAGAAGAGATGATGCGAACATCAACCTTGATCCGCTTGGTACCCCCTACCCGTTCGAACTGCTGATCAACGAGAACGCGCAAAATCTTGTTCTGGGTTTCGCGCGGCATGTCGGCAATTTCATTGAGATAGAGTATGCCCCCATGCGCCTCCTCCAGTGCGCCGACCTTGCGCTCGCCGCCGTCTGATTCCGTGCCGAAAAGCTCTATTTCCATGCGTTCCGGGGTGATCGTTGCCGCATTGAGATTGACGAACGGTCCCTTGGATCGGGCCGATAGCGCATGGATGGCGCGTGCTGCTAATTCCTTCCCGGCGCCCGACGGACCGGTAATCATGATACGGCTGTTCGTCGGCGCGACCCGTTCGATTGTCTGGCGCAGGTGGTTCATCGACAGGGAAGAACCGAGAAGTTCAAAGCTTTCGCTTGAGCGTTTGCGCAAATCGGAGACCTCGCGCCGCAGCTTCGACGTCTCAAGCGCGCGCTCAGCGACAAGGATGAGCCGGTCCGCCTTGAATGGCTTCTCGATGAAATCGTAAGCACCACGCCGGATCGCCGATACGGCGGTCTCGATGTTGCCGTGTCCAGAAATCATCACCACAGGGATGTCCGGGTGGCGCTGCTTGATCTCGTCAAGCAGGGCGAGACCATCGAGGCGGCTTCCCTGCATCCAGATATCCAGAAATATCAATCGTGGAATACGGTCATCGATCGCCGTAAGGGCACTGTCGGCGTCTGACGCCACGCGCGTTTCATAGCCCTCGTCGCCCAGAATTCCTGCAACAAGTTCTCGGATGTCGATCTCATCATCGACGACAAGGATGTCAGATGCCATCTCAGTTCACCTGCTTATAATTAGTGACCTCAGTTGAGGCCGTTGTGGTAGGAAAAATCATGCGGATCATGGCGCCTCGCCCTGCATAGAAATCCTGCGGCGCGTCATGAAGTTCAATCTGGCCGCCATGGTCCTCCACAATCTTCTTGACGATGGCGAGGCCTAGCCCCGTCCCCTTTTGCCGGGTGGTCATGTAGGGCTCGAGCAAACGTTGCCGATGCTCGCGCGGCAAGCCTTTGCCATTGTCGAGCACTTCTACGATCAGCTGGTGGCCTTCGCGCTTGGCGCGGATAAGGATGTGGCCGTCGGTTATGCCATCTTTTATTGCAGAATCAATCGCTTCTGCAGCGTTCTTGATAACGTTTCCGAAGGCCTGCCCCAGGAGTCGCCCGTCGAACTGTCCAATCAGAGGACCCTCGCCAAAATCGCGTTCGAAACGTACATCGCTGCGGCTGACCTCCACCAGAAACGATGCCTCGCGCAAGGCTTCGCGCAGATCCATCGTCTTGATTTCCGGTTTCGGCATGCGGGCAAACGACGAAAACTCATCGACCATGCGACCGATATCGCCGACCTGGCGGATGATCGTTTCCGTGCATTGTTCGAAGACTTCGCGATCTTCCGTGATGACCTTGCCAAACCGACGGCGCAGGCGCTCGGCCGAAAGTTGTATGGGCGTAAGCGGGTTCTTGATTTCATGAGCGATGCGGCGGGCGACATCGGCCCAGGCCGAAGAACGCTGAGCCTCGACAAGATCCGTGATGTCGTCAACTGTAACGACGTAGGAATGCTCCAGCGCTTCAGCATCTTCAAGCGTGATCTGCACATTGAAGGTGCGTGCGCTTCCGCGCCGGGACATGCTCACTTGCTCCCGATAGACCGAGCGTCCGGTGGCATGTGCCACCTCGAAAACAAGCCCGATTTCGGGGACCAGCGCGGTGAGGTTCTTGCCAACTGTATCAGCGACGTCGAGCCCGAACATTGTCTCGGCGGATCGATTGAATATGCCAATAACGCCGTCGCCATTGACGCTGATCACTCCCGCCGTCACGCCCGAAAGCACCGCTTCGGAAAAGCGCCTGCGCTCGTCAATCTGATCCTTGGCAGTGACGAGCTCGCTTCGTTGGGTGTTGAGCTGTTCCACCATTGTATTGAACGTTTGGGAAAGGGAACCCACGTCGCCATCTGAACGTCGGACCGGCACCGAAACATCGAGATTGCCTGTCGCAACGTCGTCCGCCGCTCCAATCAGCAAACGGATCGGCCGGACAAGACGATCGGCTACGGCAATGCCCGTCCAAATGGCGGACAATAGCAGCGTCAACGTCAGGCCGAAGTAGAGAAGCGCGAACAGAATCTGTGTGGTAATCCCCTTCCCGTCGTCCTTCTGACCTTCCTCTGCCCGCTTTTCCATCAGCCGGCTCGAACTCAGAATATCGGCATCGACGGGCCTGACCGCGTAGAGGAAAAGGCCGGGAATTTCACGCAACTTGATAACAGCGCTTAGAAGATTTGTCTGTTCCGGCGGTATGAGAACGGGTTTGCCATCGGCAGCCGTGTCGAGCACCGATCGGGCCACGGCGGGTATTACGACTTCAGTCTTTATATCGGCACGAACCGCGATATCCCCATTCGGACGAATTAGAGCCGCGCCAATCAGCCCGCGGCCAAGGGCCTGCTGGGTCATCAGGCGTGTAAATCCCGTGCGGTCGAGATTGTAAAGCGTTCGCATCCCGTCAAGGTCATTCACCATTTCCAGCGTCGTACCCTGCAAATTGCGTGCGCTCTCCTGAATGTACGAGTTTGCGAGATTTATGGATGAATTGACGATCGTCGTGGTTCGCATTTCGAACCAGCGGTCAAGTCCAAGATCGAGCGTAACGGATGCAACAATTGCAACGATGAGGGCTGGTACGGCCGCCACCAGCGAAAACAACACAACGAGCCGCACGTGCAGTCGCGAGGCGGCCTTGCCCCGGTTACGCGCCTGAGCGATGCGATAGATTTCGCGGCCGATCAGGATCATCAACGCCAGGATCAGCACAGCATTTATGCTGGTCAGCAGCAAGGTGATCTCGCCGGTGGGATGAATCGGTGTCATATCGGTCAGTATCAGGAAGGTGACACCCGTCGTAACCAGCGCCAGGATAACCGTCGCAATACCGGCGCGTGAATAGAAGCGCTGGTTGCTGCCGCCACGAGCAGCTCCAGTCGCTGACGCCTGAAACAAATTGACCGAATTCGATAAGAGCATTGTTTATGTGATTCCAACCACGTGGCAGTCATGCAACACATTGTGGCGGAAATGCAACGCCCCTCCAATCGCATTGCTCAAAGTTCTGAATAAACGCCTTGTGTTTGCACGCGCCACGATCAGATTCAGCGTTCCGATACCAGGGTCAGAACTGGGAATTCCCGGAACCCTTCGGCCAATGAGTATGCGTTGCGAAGTTTGACAATGTTCCCCGTCATCAAATGTCTGAAGTTCAGGCCAGCGAGCGGCGGAGGAATGTCCAGCGAGGTTCCCTCCCATTCTGAAAGCGGCAATAAAGGACTGCTGAATTGTTCCACCATGCTGAAACACAGCCGAGGCACCGCGACGACGAGACGTTGGTCTCCGAACTCGCGGTAGAACGCAACAATATGCTCGGCTTGATTGCCGGTAACCTGTAGCGGGACATATCGTCCCTGCAGAAACAACTTTGGTCGTTCCTGACGCAGTTTAAGGTATGATTGCATGACGCGTTGCTTCACCCCGCCGGAGTGCCAATCCTCAAGGAGAATGTTCAGTTGGGTCTGGTTCGCACTGATCAATCCATTTCTCAAATCGTCAAAGCTGGTGATATGTGACCCGACAGAACCGGTCACGGATAAATCCCAGGTTTCGGAACCGGCGCGAATGACGGGAACGCCGGGCACGGTGAATTTCAGAACTGTCTGCGTAAAGCTGTTAAGCGCACCTGCCAGCCAGAACGGTTTTGCCGCATCCACGAAGTCGCCAAGGAAAGTTTCGTCGGCGAAGAGCTGGTCGATATAGTCGGTCACTGCTTGGCCATAGGGCTTGTTGATGCCCGTCCAGAACGAGAGTTTTTCCGACTCGCGAATGGCACGCTCCATGAATGCAACGAGATCATCTCGAACGATGCCGAGACCGGCGACATCGTGTATGAGCAATGACGCAGGCCAGATCGCTGCCAGCGTCTGATAGAGCAGCCATTCCGTCTTTGGATCCGGCGCGGCGGCATTTTCAATCATGACGAGGTTGCTAGCCTGGCGTTTGCGCAAACGCTCAACAGCAGTGAACCATTTCTCGGGTGCTTCCGAAAGTGCGAGCAATCGCATGCGCGCGTCCTCACCAAACTTGGTCACGTAAGTGTAGGACGTCGCCAGCAAGCCGGAAGGCTCTTTCCTTGCCTTCTCGATCATCGCCTGATGGAAACCGCCGATCGGATCTGCTGCGTCGGGCGATTTCAGCATGAGCTCATCGAGAACGATCGGACCTCGGGTATATTGGTAGGATTGTTTCAGTGAGCGAGCAGTCACGGCGGCCGCCAACTGTTGGAAACGTTTGGTGAACGTCTGGGCGATCTCCGGATTTGTGGTGGCCTCCCCGGAGATCATCGCCCCAAGAACAAAGTCCAGAGTCTGATTTTCCTCAGTCGTTTGTCCCTCCCTCGCCAAAATCTGCGCCGCGGCCGAGCGAAGTACGCGTCGGTAGAACGGCGAAATTCGCCCACCTTTCGCGTATGTTCGGAAAACGGGCAAGATGGTCACGAGGTCGGCAATAGCGCGGCCGAGCACGGCCAGTTCTGCGTGCGGCGGTTGCAGTTCTGTTAATAGCTGTGCCAGGCCGGCGAGATCGTCCGCAAACGCTTCGTGCAGAACACTTGCCTTTGCGTAGCCGTAGTCGCTAACAAATTCCGTTGTTGGATCAAGCTCCGTCCATTGCTGTTGCAACGTCGAATATCCATCATGATCGACGAGAAGAGCCGTTACCGTGGCAATAAACTCGTAACCCGCTGATCCGTTTACGTGCCATTCTGAGTTGACCCCTTCGCGCTCAAGCAAAATCTTGTCGGCGACGAGAAAAGCATCTTTACCGGCTCGTTCGCGCAGCCGCCTGGTATATCCCTCCGGGTCGGCCATCTCATCTATATCGTTGACCCGAAAGCCTTTGACCTGCGTCCTATCCAGCAATGAAAAGGGCGCTTTGTGAACGCTTTCGAAGACATCCGGATCTTCGATACGCAGTCCAACTGTCAGTCTCGGATCGGAAGAGTGCTCGTGGTTCAACACATCTGCGGTGTCGCTGGATTCAACGAGGCACCAGTTCTGTAAGGCCATGATCGCGGCAAGCCGGTCGGCTTCGTTCGCAATATCGTTGAACCACGACGCCAGTTCGATCTGCTCCGCTATATCCGCCGTTTGGAAGGCACTCTGGATGTCAGTGTGAAAATCGCCGGATGTTCTTGGCGTCGCCCGCAGTGTGCCTTTGATAAAAGTTTCCGCCAGCCTCGTTTCGGCGCCATCGAGGATGACGGCATAAGTTGACGGATCGAAAGGATAGAACGAGCCCTTATAGGAAATGCCGATGCTCCCACGCCTACGATCGAAGGCAATCCTGAGGCGTCCGGCATTGATCTCTTCATCAGCCGGGCGGTCAAGGACCGGCAACGTAAGTTTGGCTGTCCAATCGGTGTCAAATTGACTTGCGTATGTGGCTCGACTTCCCCATTCGAGAACGTCGAACCACCACAAATTTTCGGAAGATGCTGGCATTCGGCTAGGATTGAGATCGATGATCAGCGGCAGCCCCGCTCCCTCAAGTCGAGAATTGAGCTCGGCAAAACCGCTTTCTGCGCCCAGTTGCAAGTCCAGCATTGCCGCTTCGGCGGTGACAATGCCACTCTCGCCCACTTGCACTGTGTGGAACGGCGATGAAATGCTGAGAGCATCGACACCCAACTCTTTCAGGTATTCGACCGCGTCCGCAGCGTGTCTGAAGGTTGTCTCTTTGCGCAGTTGGATCCGATATGCCGAATTGGGTACATACATGCTTTCGCTCGATCGATCGTGCAATGACTATTGCCGGCTGTCGCTGATGGGCCCGAAACCCGATTTCTTGCTCCATTTCCCATGCGATGAGGGTGGCGTGCGAGGAACGCTGCGCTCGACCGCCCGAAGCGCTGCAATATATTGCCTTTGCCAAAGCTCGGCGTTATTGGTCGAAATCGTTTTGAAAAGGCTCCTGTGGCGGGCCTTGCGCTCGTCCATGGGCATGGTTGCCGCCCTCTTGATGGCCCGCGCAACCTCGTTGACGTCATAGGGATTGACGATGAGCGCATCGCCGAGTTCCTCGGCGGCGCCTGCGAACCTCGATAGAATGAGGATCCCCGGATCCTCATCATCCTGCGCAGCGATGTATTCCTTGGCCACAAGATTCATGCCGTCGCGCAGCGGAGTTATGAGGCCGATAAGGCTGCATCGGAACAGGAGTGCAAGCCTCTCCCGAGGGATGCTCTGATTAATGTACTGGATCGGCGCCCAATTGATATCCGCATATTTGCCGTTTACGGCGCCCGACAATTGTTCGAGCTCCGAGCGAATATCGGCATAAGCGGTGACATCCTCGCGTGACGGTGATGCCACCTGCATGTACTCCGCATGCCCCCGATATTCCGGCGATGAATCGAGAAACTTCCTGAATGCCTTCATGCGCTGCGGTAATCCCTTGGAATAATCAAGACGATCCGCCGAGATAACTTGAAACCGCTTCAGAAGGGTCCGGCGCTTCCGTTCGAGCTGGATCTCCTCGTCGGTCTCTCGCGCCATTGCGGCAAACTCGTCAGCGTCGATTCCGATCGGAAAATGACCAATTCTGATCGTCCGGTCGCGCCACCTTATCTTTTCGGGGGCGACGAACCTGACGTCCGAATTTCCCTTTAGATAGCGGCAGAAATTATCCGCATCGTTTTGCGTCTGGAAGCCGATCAGGTCGAACTGGAGCAGGCATTCGCGGAGCCACTGGTGCCGAGGAATCGCTGAGAAGATATCCGACGGCGGAAAGGGAATGTGCAGGAAGAATCCGATCTTGTGATCGCTTCCTTTGGCTCGAAGTTCGGAAGCGAGCGGGATCAGATGATAGTCGTGGACCCAGATGAGATCGTCATTTTTCAGATGCGGATGGACAATATCCGCAAACTTGCCGTTAACCCGGGCGTAGGATCGCGCAAACTCGGTCCGATAATCCATGAGATCGAGGCGGTAGTGAAACGTAGGCCAAAGCACCTTGTTGGCAAAGCCGAGGTAATAGTTCTGGTGCTCTTCTTTGGTCAAAGCCATCGTCAATGAGGAAACGTTTTCGTAATGATCGACCTGCGCTTCCGTGGAACGGGATTTCTCGACGACCTCGCCGTTCCAGCCCATCCACATTCCGCCACTGCTTTTGAGCGCATCGACAATACCGACGGCAAGGCCGCCGCTTAATGTTTTGCCTCCCAAATCCGCCGTACGATTTGAGATGACAACTAGGCGTTCCATATCAATACCCCAAATTCCAAGGAGTAGGGCTAACTTCTCGATCTGCGTTTGGTTCCCCAAATATTTCGAATTGGAACGAACCGGGAGTTCAATGGTTTGGCTAGCACAGCCCAATCCATTCGATATAATGCCATTCAGAAAGGGAAAAGCGATGCGTGACGTCAGTGAGGCGCTCCCGGCCAAAATAGCGTCATGGGCGCTCTTTCTTGATGTCGACGGCACGCTGATCGATATTGCTGCGACACCTGACGGAGTTGTGGTTCCCCGCGCATTGCCCGAACATATCAATCAGTTGACCTCCGCCCTGAACGGCGCTTTGGCGCTAGTGAGTGGACGGTCAATAAATTCGATCGATACATTGTTTGTTCCTTACAGGTTTGCTGCTGCGGGGTCGCACGGAGCGGAGTTGCGAAGCGAACTGAATGGACCTGTCGAGCGGGCTGCTGTGGACGAGCGTGATTTAGACGAGGCGCGGCGAGAATTGGATGATCTTTCCCGGACGTGGCCAGGCGTGATTGTGGAAGACAAGGGTATCAGCCTTGCCGTGCACTACCGGCAGGCCGAAGCCGCGCAGGGTGAGGTTAATCAACGGGTTGCCGACCTTCTGGCCTGGCTTGGCCCTACGTGGACCCGTCAGGACGGAAAGATGGTTGTCGAAATTCGCCCAAACGGTACGAGCAAAGGCGATGCAGTTGCGCGACTGATGGCCAGTCACCCGTTTCAGGGGCGGCTCCCGATTACAGTCGGCGATGATCTGACTGATGAAGCGATGTTTGCCTACGCCAATGGGGTTGGCGGTCGCTCGGTGAGGGTAGGGTCGGTCGACAACCGAACCGAGGCGCAGTTTACGGTGGCTTCCCCCCAATCAATAAGGCAATGGATCGCCCGGGTATCGGCATCAAGCTGATCGACAGCCTGCGGCGAGAATTGATCCTTATAGGCGTCTGCAAATAGGGACATTTCCCTAGGCCTTTGGGATGTATTCATAGTGCAGGGTCGGAGGTGTATAATTTCAACGTCATTTGCCCTAGGGGACTGGGCAATGGGTAGTGTGCGCCACGCAGCACATGATTCGGGGATGCGTCTTCAAGTTATTCGATTCCGTTATTCACACTGCGCTAACGCCATTCGCACGTCGAAACCGTCGAATGGCCGCCTGAATTCAGGCAGGAGGCTGCACGATTTCGGACGAAGCGCCAGCCAAGCGGGGGCGTGTTATGGCACAGCAGATACAGGTTTGGCAGAATGATCCTGCGACAGGTGTACTGGTGTGGGCTGACAAGCCAGACATCCAGGCCCCTCCTTTTACTTACACTTTCCCGCTTCCTACCTACAATCCCAGCAACGACATAACAACGCCGGACTTCAGATATTGGAATGCCGCCGAAGCGCTGAAGCGCGGGGTGGGATTCTGGGGCAATGCAGTCGCTACGGGTGAATGGCATGGCGGTCCAGATCTTGAGGTCAGGCTGGATGCCGGCATCAAATGGAACGCCTTCTACGACCGTCTGGCGCTCAACTTTTTCCGTGGTTCAGATGTTCCCGGACATTTCATCTACGGTGGCGGCAGCGCCGATATGCTTTGCCACGAAATGGGCCACGCAATCCTCGACGCAATCCAGATGCAACTATGGCATACGGGAAACGCCGAAGCAGAGGCATTTCATGAATGCTTTGGCGATATCAGTGCAATACTCTGTGCGCTTCAGGTCCCAAGCATGAGAACCTCAATTCTTGCGAGCACCTACGGCGACATCTTTGCCAATTCGTCGTTGTCACGTATCGCAGAACAATTCGGAACGGCGTTGCACGGACTCTATCCTGACGATTCCGATGCTGATTGCCTGCGCAATGCTCACAACCATTTCTGTTACGCCCTCCCCGCTAGCCTGCCGCCATCCGGCCCCACGACCTCTCTTACATCCAATTCCCACTCGTTCTCACGCGTATTTACAGGCGCCCTTCTCGAGGCGCTGGCAGGCATGCTCGCTCTTCACTATCCGCCTACGCCAAACAAGCTGCGCGATGTCACGTTGGAAATGCGTGATATTATTGCGGAGGCAGCCACATACGCCCCACTCGTCCCTCAATACTACGCCTCGGTAGCTGCCAAGATGATCGTAGCAAGCGCAAACAAGAACCCCGCCTACGCGCTTGTGTTCGGCGCCACCTTTGTCAGTCGCCTCATTCTGTCTCTGACGTCGGTAACAACGATCTTGTCTTCCCAGATCGCTGCTCAAATCACTGGTTTTGCCCAGAAAGTCGTAAACAAGACCTACACGCCAAATCTTGGGTCACTGCCGTCGTCATCCCAATATGGCCTCGATCGGCCACTCGTTGTTGAATTGCCCACGGAAGTGGAGGCTACGATTGCGCGCAGTGCGACGCCGGACGGCAAACCCATGGATCCCCTCGATCCTCTGGAGGCCGCACAAACATACGTCGACGAACTCTTTATCACCGGCCGTGTCAATTACGGCGTGTTCGCCGACAAGCATCACAAGGGTGACACAGACAACAAGGATCCAGACCTTTTCCATACAACTCATCGCCTGGAGTTGATCGATGATCAACTCCGCCTCGTCAGGATTCGCATTCATTGTGCACCAGATCTATCTGGAAACAACGATATTAGGGGAGGTCGAAATGTCAGCTGAATGCAGGAAGCTTGTTGCGGGCCGTGCAAAATTGACGGCGTCGACACTGGGTTTAAGCCTTTGCCTTGCCATCGCGGCAACCGTGCCTTCGAGGGCTGTAAATTGCTCAAACAGCCCGAACAACCCTTGGCTGGTCAGCACGGTCGATCCCCCCGCTGCGGACGATCATGCAATCAGGAAGTTGATCAGCATGTACCATTGGGCATTGGACGATCACAGAATTGTGCAACTTCAGGGGCTGTTTACCGATTCGGTAACCTACGAACTGTGCAATGCGGCTGGCGAACAACTCGTTAGCAAGACAAACAGGAGCCAGTTGGAACTCTACCTTCAAGACTACTTCAACACCTTCGTGACAAATGGAACACAGGCCCGCCATATAGCGAGCAATACGATCCTACATGCTTTCAACGCGACTACCGTTCAAGGCAAGACAACTGTGGTGGTGACACTTCAACACAACGATATTGAAACGCCGGTGCTCGACTATACCGCTTCATTCAGGACGGAGTTCAAGAATGACGGCATAAGCTGGAAGTTCTCAAAAATGACACTGATCACCGATGGTCCCAAGCTCGAGTTGCGGGCGCGGTGAACGAGCTAAGAGACCGCAGTGCGTGGCGTCGGCCTTATCTGCTTGATCGGTGCCATGGCGGGCACGCTGGTTCAGGGAATAAGCTGGCCCGCCGGTCTTCTGCCTGACATAACGCCTGAATATCCACAGGCGGCCTTCGAACGGAAAATCGGTCACGCCTGCGATCAGGATCAGCGCTGTGACAGGGCGACAGGCTGTGTGGCCCCCACCCTACCGCAAGGCACTGTGCTTGATGTGCTCCCCAATGACGAACCTCACGCTCGTTACGTCAACGATCTGCGGGTTTTCCAATTGTGCCGCCAATTGGTTCTCCTGTCCGAAAAGACCCAGCCCAGCAAGGCTCACTTTATAGATTTCGAAGGGCCGAATTGGGAGGAGACCTCGTTTGCCCGGACCATCCAGCGCTGGAACGGGCCATTCCTGTGGGCGCCGGCGTCGGCAAGCTCCGACACGATTACACGGTTCGGCGATGAAGCTCGCGCGGTGTTCGGACCGATACCCGACGGGGATTGTTCTGATAACGTGGCAAGAACAATCCCGCTGCAGATCGACGGCAATATCGTTGACGTGAAGCCAAACCCCTCGAAACCAGATCAGCCGCTGGAGTTTGAGCACCGAGATCCGTCCGGCAACGTCGTGAAATGGACCAACGGCATTGCGAGTTGCGACAAGCCCTCGCTGGCTGGGAGTGCCACTTTCTGCGGAATGAATTCGCGTTTGAGCCGCTTTACCAAAGGCAGCGTTGAATGGCTGTTCTTTTGCCGCAAATCGAGCGCCAGCCGGGAAATTGAGCCCATCTCCTATTGGCAGCGAGACAATCCGGCATTCGCGCTCTACGGCGTTATCGGATTCAATCGGCTCACTGGCGAGATCGTATATTTTGATGGCGGGAAAGACAGGGGCGAATTCGACTGGTCACGTCCGTTCGTACCGCCGGGCGGGCACTCTTACGGAGACAGAGATGGACGCGCCATGGCCGAGAATTTCTATGATCCGACCTTCCAGATCGAATGCTCGGCCTGCCACGACAACAAGAACGCTTATGTGGTAAGTCCCAGCATTCAGCAGGTGCGCGTCGGATATCTTGCTGGCGTCCACGATGAAACCGCTATCGCCTTCAGTCTCGGCAACTTCCTGCCGGCTATGTCCCGAAGCAAGTCGACGCCTTTTCGCGTCATCGGCTCCGCCTATACGGGGACTCACCGCATCAGCCTCGAAAGCGCCATGGCGGTACGGGACCCGACCGGCAACTGCACGGAGTGCCATACTTTGACGACACAGTTGACTGGACAGCGTTTCGCTGCGGACGCCGTCGCAAAGGAGCCGGTAATCGAGAGCCCGACAAGGTCGCAATTTCTGCGGATGACGGCGGAACGCCAGAAACTTCGTGAGATCAATTCACACCGTACGGAATGGGCTTCACGTGCGGGCGCAGGAAAAATTCACCCGTGGATGGCGCCCTTCGACGGCAATGACCTTTCCGCTCTACCGCCCGAGATCAGTTCGTCCGACTGGACGATCTTGAGCAATTGCCTCTGGGGTGCGGGAGGACCGGAATGCGGATATACGCCGCTTTATTCTGCCTGTCCTGCCCCCGAGGCGCCGTCCGGCGACACGTCCAAGGTTTCCGAGTTGACGGCCGGTGTGTACCCTGCGCCGCGCGACGGGGCGGGAGTCGACCGCGTGCTTCGTCTTCAGTGGCGCTATCTCAACAATTTTGGCGGTGTGTCGCAGCGCGATGATATCCGGTTCAATATTGCGGTGCGAACAGCGGAAATCCCGTCTGCGAGCGGCGTGCCGGCGCCTTGGGACTTTCCAGGCCCCGATGAAGCAAGTGACGACAAATTCGTTGCGATCGAAGGAGAAACCGGCATGTCGGGCAGATCAATGCTGGTCCGCAACATCTCCTATTTCGGACACGAGAGGTATACGGAGCCGCAGCCATCCACGGACTTGCGGGAATACAGGATAGACCTGCCCGGCAAGTGCAATCGGCGCTACCTCTTCCGGGTCGTCCCGAAACGATTCTGCTTCGACCAGAGCGTAGAAGCCTATGGGCGGGAAGATCACGTCCTTTATGCAGATGTCACTTGCAATTGAGGGCGGCAGCCGCACACGAGACAAAACTTCAGTCGTAAAATGCCTCCACAACCTTGCGCTTGCCGAGCAGGAAGGCGTCAGCGACGTGCCGCAGCGGCGACAAATCGACATCCGACTGCCCCGCCCTGATGATTTCGGCAAAGCGGCGATAGAGTGCCGCGTATTCCTGTTCGGGCTCAGCAAACTTGAGTTCGTCGTTGATGAGAAGCTTCGCGCCACCTTCGGAGAGCACCATTCTACCCGCTTCAGTCTCGGCAACAATGTCCCAGGTTTGCTTCCCGGTCTGCCGCCAGTCGAATACCGCGTGGATCGGCAGGTCATCTCGGTCCTTGAAGTGCAGTTCGGCAGCGATTGGTGCGTCGCAATTTTCCGGAAATTCGAGGACTGCGCTTGTAAGAAACGCCGCTCGTGGCAGAACATGGGTGACGATCGAAAGCGCATTGATACCTGGATCGAAGACACCAAGCCCACCGGCCTGCCAGATCCAGGCCTGATTGGGATGCCAATGCCGCACATCCTCCTTCCATATAACCTCAACGCTCTTGATCTTCGTTGAAGCAAGGAAAGCACTGGCTGGCTCCACGGCCGGCGCATAGCGTGAGTGCCAGCTTGCAAAGAGCGACAGGCCCTGCCCGGCTGCAGTTGACTCAAGGTCGGCGACTTCAGAAAGCGTCGCGCCCGGTGGCTTCTCAAGGAACACGTGCTTGCCCGCAGCGAGCGCCTTATGCGCCGCCTCGTAGCGGTATTGCGGCGGCATGCATAACGAAATGGCGTTGATGGCGGGGACCGCTTCGAGCATTGCGTCGATCGTTTTGTACGCCGGGATACCGTCAACCGTGCCATGGCGGCTCGCCGTGGCAGCGAGGTTGAAATCGGGATTCTTGGCAATGGAAGGAAGGTGCTGATCGTTGACGATCTTGCCGACACCGACGATGGCGAGATTAATGGGTGGCATGGCGTATACTCGCGTTAAGGCGCTTTATTCGTGAAAAAAACGACCGCGGATGCCGCATCGCTTCTTATCGGCCATGGGCATTGTTTGTTGGCGAGTTGTCAATCCAAAACTCCGTGCGCCCCAAGCATATTTGACCTATCGCCAACAGGACCTTGCGGTTGAGCCAAAAGGTGTGCTGGCAGATTCACTGAGCTGTGTGTTTCGCAAAACCCAACTCTGCGTATAGTCCTCCGTCGCTAACAATGTTGAACCTACCGGAGGAAGACATGCCTTATGTTGACGGTTTTTTTGGTCGCAGTCCCCAAGGACAGAATCGAAGATTACAAGGAACTGGCTCGTAAAGCCGGTGAGGTATGGATGGAGTACGGCGCACTTTCCTATGTCGAATGCATTGCCGACGACGTTCCCCACGGTGAACTTACATCATTCCCGCGTGCGGTTCAGGCGAAGGATGATGAAATCGTGATATTCTCCTGGATTACTTATGAATCACGAGAGAAGCGCGATGCGGTGAATGCCAAAGTTATGCAGGATCCCCGCCTCAAAGGGGACATGACAAATATGCCATTTGATGGGAAGCGCATGATTTATGGTGGTTTCAGTTCGTTCATGGAGCTGTAGACTTCGCGTCAGTCGGCACTGTGCGTGGGGCGTTCGCCCCACGTTTCGAGATCGGATTTCCCGGACATTTAAAATTTGCAACATTAGCAAAGAGTTTTCTTCATAGCTTTGCGCTGTACTGTGCCTGATCCAAAGCGCGCGCGGCGAATGCTATGACCACCTACGATCTGGATGACGAAGTTTGGCGACTATTCTCCGATCAAGCAGATCGCGATCATGGTCGGAATGGCGGTTGTTTCGGCGGATATACTTGCCGCTTACTTTTTCCTGGCCGTGGGGCTCGACCGTCTCACAACGGTTCTCCTGGTGACCACCCTTATCGTTGTAATCGTCAGCGTTCCGCTGGGGGCATTCCTTATCGAACTGAATTTTCGGTTTAAGCAGATAGCCGTCGAGCGCGATCTTGCCGCCCGTATGGACAACCTTACCGGCCTTGCGAACCGGAATGAATTCTATCTGCAAGTGGAGCGCCAGGTTATGCTCTCTACGAGGGAGATGAGCGCAGGTGCCCTCCTTTACATTGACGCCGACTACTTCAAAACCATCAATGACCGCTATGGGCATGCGGTCGGCGATCGAGTGTTGCGCGAGATCGGGCAGCTATTGCTCACTGTCATCAGCAAGGACGATTTCGCGGCTCGTTTTGGCGGTGAAGAGTTCGCTGTATTCTTGAAGGATGCCGATTTTGGCCGTGCAGACTGGCTGTCGCAGAAGATATTGACAGGCGTTCGCAACATATCTCAGCAATTGCAAATCAGGGATCTCGAAGTCACCGTCAGCGTCGGCATCGCAATTCACGAGCCTGGACAATCACTGGACTCTGCCCTCGTTGCAGCAGATGCGTGCCTCTATGCGGCCAAGAACCAGGGACGCAATCGCATCGTTCATGCGATCAGCAGTGAAATAGCTCGCTACGACAATTTTTCTTCGGACGTTCTAAAGC
>NZ_JBBNAM010000260.1:0-29078 GCF_037994425.1 Phyllobacterium sp. | reverse complement strand
CTCCGCTCCATCAGCTCACGCAAATGGGAAGTATTTCCGGCAGCGTGTCACGACCTAAGCCAGGCGAGCAGAGGGCACCGTTACTGCCCACCCCGCTTGGCCTACGAAGACTGTCACCACTCCCTTGACGGTAACGTCCTTGAAGCCGGAAACAAGTGAACGATAGGAGAAACATTTGCATTAAGCAAGCGCGATTATCAATTAATATTTGCTGCATTGCAATATACTCATACTGCGACGCAGTAACTAACCGATTTGGTTCATATATTCTGCCCAATGGGCCTGTCACACAAATTGATACTTCAAGCTGACATTATCGTTTGCCGACCGTTGTTATCTTTTGCTATCTACTTGGAAAATGTATATTTCAACCGGATAAAAGCGAGAAATGCCATGGCAGCGTTGAAAGTTGCAAATTTCGTCGTGTTAGCAGTTGCAACATTTGGCTTCGGTTTGCCGGCAAAAGCTGCGTCAGATTACCCCACATCGACGGTTGCCGAATATGTTTACGCCTGCATGAAAGCCAATGGCGAGAACCGCGACATGCTGCAGCGCTGTTCCTGTTCGATCGACGTCATTGCCTCCGTTGTGACCTATGATCATTACGAGGCGGCGGAGACATTCAAACAGATGGGACTGGTCGCCGGCGAGAGCGGCGCGCTGTTTCGCGAAAGCGCTCCGGCCAAGACAGCCATAGGCGAATTGAAACGGGCTCAAGCCGAAGCGGATGTTCGCTGCTTCTGATTGCCTTTGCAATCAAAGCGTCGATGAATCTATGGGCCACTCGTTCTGGAACTTTTTGCCCTTTGTGTCGGCTGCATCAACCTTGATTTCTTCGTCCGGTTTTGCATTGAACTCGAAGCGGAAGTTCGGATCCTCCGAGATCGATATGCCGCCGACCATGGACATGATGAGGCGATCGCCCTGGGTTATCGTCAGCCCGTCGATGAAATGCGGGGGAATATAATAGCGCGTGACCTGGTCCATCTGCAGCCCGGAATTATTGGGATGACGAATCATCAGCTGCATCTCCGTTGCGCGCGTCATCGGCTCCGTGCCCGCGGCCGTTGATGGGAACACCTTGAGCTTCATCTGTCCAAGCGAAGCCAGGGCTTCGTCCTGATTTTTCATGGCGGGTGCCGAGCATCCGCCTGACGCCTTGACGTATGTCTCGGTCATGTGCAGTTTGCCGTCCTCGGTCTCGGCAATCGCACGCACGTAGGAATAGGCGTTGACGCGCAGACGTGTGGCAAGATGGGTCACGCCGGCATCCTTGCCAAACTGGAATACTGCGGCGACGGGTGATGGATTTTCATCGACGATAAGCGTAACGGCTTTCAGTCTACCGGAAGCGGCATCGGTCTTGAAACGAAGCTCGACAGGAACGATGGCAGCATCTTCGGCGCGTTTGGGAGCCTCAATGCTGATGATGCCATCGGCAGGCTGAATGGGCTTTGCACCAAAGACATCGCCCTTGAGGCTGTTCCATGTCGTCGGCTCCGGCCCGGACGCGCTTTGCGCCGGCGCGCCGGAGGCTATGCCACATCCAAAGAGCGCCAATGACAACACAACCGCAAAACGGCTGCGCCGATTTGTGAGATCATGACTCATGCTTTGCCTCCACCAATTGGCGGTGCCCGGCTTTTGACCAATATATCACCTTGCCGAACGATCTGGCAAACATCCTGATCATTCCCATTCAAGTTCGGCGAAGGCGGCAGTCGCATTGCGCTCATTAAAGTCGTCAAACAGACGCCAATTGTCCGCCTCATGCCTGCCTGCGGTCGTTACTGCCCTGGCCATCGGCACGCCGTCGGCGATTGCCTTGCGGATATCGGCCGCCAGAACATCAAAATAACGCCGCTCGGGCTCAAGCGCCTGCGGCCAGTCAGCAGGCACTTCGCCGTGGCCCGGCACCGCCCGTTTCGCCTTGATCATCGCCAATGCATCGAGCTGGGCCATCCAGCCCCGAAGCGAGCCGTCCAGCGTCGGAAGGTGTCCGAGGAAGCAAAGGTCGCCGGTGAAGAATGTTTCGGTCTCACGGTCGAAGATCGTAAGGTCATTATCCGTATGGGCCGGTTTCCATGCCTTAAGGGTGAGTTTGCGCCCGCCAAGATCGATCTCGTCGACATCATCGACGCGTTTTGTCGGCGGCATGATCCTGATATCGGCCATCAGGGCACTGCCCATCGCAGCGCGATAGCTCTCAAGATAGAATCTGCCGCGGGCGGCAAGCGCACGCGGCAGATTGTGATGACCAACAATGATGGCGCCCGTGTCGGCAAAGGCGGCATTGCCGAATATATGATCAGGATGCATGTGGGTGTTGATCAGGTAGCGGATCGGCTTGTCGGTCACGTCGCGGATTGCCGCCAAAAGTTCGCGCCCCTCTGCCACGCTGCCGCCGCTATCAATAACCGCAACGCTTTCACCGCCGACGATAAAGCCAAGATTGCAGATCTTTCCCTCATTGGCGGCAAGCATGAGCGCCGGCTTGCCCCTGAACGTGAAGACGCCATCAGCGATCTCGCTGACGGGCAGCGCCATTCCTTGCGGCTGCTGCGCCAATGCAAACGGCGCATGAACCATCCCGCAACAGGCAATAAACATGCCCGTCCTGATGACATTGCGCCGGTTCGGCAGGCTCATGGCTTATTCTCCATGCCAGCGAATTTTTCCCTGAATGACCGCATAAGGTCGGCTTTCACCTGGGCATTGCGATAGTTGCGCGGCAGTCGGATATCGAATGTACCGATGACGTGTGCGGGCCTGTCCGAGAGTACGACAATCCGGTCGGAAAGCATGATGGCCTCCTCAATATTGTGCGTCACCATGAGAGCCGTAGTGGGACGCTGTGACCAGACCCCCAGCAACAGATGCCGCAGCTGTTGTGCGGTTGAGGCGTCGAGCGAAACGAACGGCTCGTCGAGCAGAAGGATATCGGGTTCGATCGCGAGCGCCCGGGCAATCGCGGCCCTGCGTGCAAGGCCGAGCGAAAGCTCAGAAGGATAGAACGCCCGCATCTTGGCAAGGCCAAGACTTGCAAACAGCTCATCCAGATTTGCCTCGCGCAGCGGTGATGGCATGGCCAAGCGAACGTTCTGTTCAACGGTCCGCCAGGGCAAGAGCAGGGGCTCCTGAAAAACGGCGCCCATGCGCGCCTGCGCCTTTCCCGGCAGCTGGACGGAGCCGCGATACGCCTTGTCCAATCCGAGCAGGATGCGCAGCATGGTGGTCTTGCCGCATCCAGACGGTCCAAGCACACAGGCAAATTCGTTCTCGCCGACCTCGAAGTTGAGGTCGCGCAGTACCTCGATCGTTCCGCCGTTGGATGTGCGGAACGACTTTTCTTCGATATTGACCTTAAGCCGCGCGGCGGCGCCAGCGAGTTGATGAGCGTTCAAGGGGCTGTACCACGACAAGTTCGATGAAAAGCATGACGGCGACGAAGGCGAGCGCATAGGCGAGGATTGCCGCCACGTCGAAAAGCTGGAAGAACAGGTTGATCTCGAAGCCGACACCGTTTGACCGGCCGAGCAGTTCGACAACGAGTACGATCTTCCATATCAGGGCAATGCCCGAACGCGATGCTGCGGCAATATAGGGTTGCAACTGCGGCAAGAGGAGATGGCGCAGGCGATCCAGGGGGCCGAACCGATAGACCGAGGCCATCTCGGCATAGCGCGGATCGAGTGCCCGCGCTCCTTCACGCATGGTTACGACGACGTTCGGGATCTTGTTGACCGCCACGGCGCCGATTGCCGCCACCTCGTTGAGGCCGAACCAGATATAGGCGAGCACGATGACGACAAGAGCGGGAATGTTGAGGAAGAGTATAACCCACGGGTTGAAAAACTGATCGGCGCGCTGGTAACTGCCAAGGATGACACCAATCACCGAACCGATGACCATGGCAAGCGTGAAGGACGCTGCGACCCGCCACAGCGTCATTGCAAGATGGTAAGGCAAATCCCCGCTGGCTGTCTCGCGCAGAAAGGTTTGCAGAACCAAGAAGGGGCCCGGGAAGGAGCGGCTCGGCCATGTTGTGGCGGCAAAATGCCAGAGCGCCAGAAGCACTACGAAGGACAGCGCGACCATGATCGGCGAGGTCAGTCGTCGCCGGTCTGCCGGTGCGTTTGCCCGTTGCATGCGATCGGATCGAGCGCTTGCCAGCCCCATTCATTCCTCTCCCCAGAAGGTGCCGGGTGCCAATATCCTGGCTGGCCCCACGAGTTTGGGCCCGCCGAGCTCGGCAAGTACGCCATAGAGCCTTGTGGCATCGGCCTGTTGTTGTTCGATCGTACCCTTCGGAATTCCCTCCCGGTAGCGATCCCGCAACACATCAAGTTCGCGGCCCGTAGCCTTGATGACGGGAGCCAGGCGTTGCCAATCGTCGTTAGACGTTGCAAGCAGGGTCTTGGCTTCGCGGCTCGCTTTAATGAAACCGGCAATGGCTTGCGGATGCGCCCTCGCCCATTTTTCGTGAAAGATGTACCCGATCGCCGAGGTCGTGCCCGACGCCCCGAGGGCCCTGGCGGCGTCATTTGCGCCTAAGAGCCGGCGGAACCCGTTTGCTTCGAGCCTGGCGGCGAAGTTCCAGAAGTTCAAAACCGCATCAAGCTCACCCTGTAGCGCCTTTTCGGCAAGGAGCGGTGGCGCGCCGTAGACGACATTACTCTCGGTTGCCAGGTCCACCGCGAACGCCTTTTTTGCCAGCCCCTGGATGAGCAGCCAGCTCTTGTCCAGTGGACCACCGGCAACGCCGAGCTTCTTTCCCTTCAGATCTTCAAGCGACCTTATCGGCGATTTGTCGGGCACCATGATTGCACCGACCGCGCTCGAATAGGGAACGAACGTCAGGTCCTCGCCCGCCGATCGCTGTCGCGAGACCCAGAGCCAGTCACTGACAATGATATCGACGTCACCAGCCATCATCGCGACATTGGTGGCATCCTCGCCGGCAAAGAAGCGAATGTCGACATTGATCCCGTGCTTCTCGTCGAGCTGATAGTGTTTGATTGTATCAAGTTCCCAATTCACCGTGCCGAATTTGAGGACACCAAGGCGCACCGTGTCGGCCGCTGCAGCGCTCGTCATGCCCAGTGCGTAAACCAAAAAGAGCATGGCCAGACAAAGGAGAGCCGATTTTTCTGAGCGCATCACCACGCGCTCCTCACAGCGAGCGTTCATTGGTCGGATAGTCACACTTCCAGCGAACCACCTTCTGCTTCGGATGCTGCCCCGACCATTTGGCGATTTCGGCCGGCGCCAGAAACATGCAGTTCAGCACACCGCCACGGTCCTCGAAATGCAGCCGTTCCTCCCGACAACTCGAAGGGTTCGATACAAGGCAGATTGTCAGGACGAGATCGACCACATTCATTATCGGCACCTCCCACCTCCAGCGCGGTCCGCCTGCCTGCGCTCCTGCGAAAGTCTGGTCAAAGGGCGGCTTCAGTCGCGCTGATTGGATTTCTCAAGGTGCCCGAATGAGAAACGTTTGCATCACGTTACGGATCCCTCGTGCGAACGTCAATCTCGACGCGCCCTTAAAATCGGCGCGCAATTTCTTCGTGCAAACGATTGACTTCTCAAGAGCGGCAGGTAACTCTCGAACCGTTCTAAATGGTGGACACCAATGCATGGAAATTGGTGCCAGTGTTCGTCCAGGGCACCCTTGGCGAAAATGAGGAAAAGCCATGCAATACACGAATACCCTATTGATTGGTCTGTCTATTGTCCTGTTATCGGCGGTGGGCGCGCGCGCCCAGGAGGGTGATGCCACGGCAGGCGCGACTGTTTTCAAGAAATGCGCCGTTTGCCATGTCGCCGATAGCGACAAGAACAAGGTCGGGCCATCATTGTTCGGCTTGTTCGGCAGAACGGCCGGGACACATCCGGGCTTCAGCTATTCGCCTGCCATGGTTGCGGCCGGCAAGGCCGGTCTGGTCTGGGATCCGGCTAGCCTGAAGGACTATCTGCATGATCCAAAGGCAAAGGTCAAAGGCACCAAGATGGCTTTTGCCGGTCTGAAGGACGATACGGAGATCACCAATCTCGAAGCCTATCTGAAGCAATATTCGAAGTGACCGCGATGCCGCCGCTGTCGCGGCGGCGTTCCATCCTCAAAAGCGTCACGCCGTCTCGCGCCATTTGATCGAGCAACCGATCGAAGCGATCTGTTCGCGCGGGCCCTGCCCGCAATTGGCGACCTGTTTCATGGCTTCAAAGAGGTCACGGCGCAGATCCGCCTCGCCCGCTTCCTTGCGTGATGCGTCAAGGCGGCCGCGATATTGCAGTTCACCGACATTGTTGAACCCATAAAAGTCGGGTGTGCAAACGGCGCCGTAGGCACGGGCCACCGTCTGTTGGACATCGTGGAGATAGTGAAACGGAAAGTCGTGTGCGCGGGCAAAGTGCTGCATGTTTTCGTAAGAATCGGCCGGATAGGCCGCCGCGTCGTTCGCATTGATCGCCACGAAGCCGATCCCGAAATCCTTAAGATCCCGGGCATCGCGGACGATGCGCTTTATGACGGCCTTTACATAGGGGCAATGGTTGCAGATGAATGCGACCACGAGCCCCCTGCGCCCCGCCTGCGCCAGGATCGAGTGCTTGTGGTCGTCGGTGCCGATGAGATTGGCGTCGACGGCCTTCCAGCCGAAATCGCATACCGGTGGTATCGCCGCCATCGTTTCAGGTCTCCGTTCAGGCCGCCGCTTTATGCCTTGCTGCATCGGCAGCATGACGGATTGCAGCGATATTGTCAGCATAGGCAATCTTGCCGGCGCCCTTGAATATGGCGGAACCTGCCACGAGCACATCAGCGCCTGCCGCCGCAACGAGGGGAGCGGTTTGCGGAGTGACACCGCCGTCGATTTCGATATGGATCGGACGCCTGCCGATCATCGATTTGATCCTGCGGACCTTGTCGATGACGGACGGGATGAACGCCTGACCGCCAAAGCCTGGATTGACCGTCATGAGCAGAACAAGGTCAAGACGATCGAGGACATACTCGATGAGGTTTTCGGGCGTCGACGGATTGAGCGACACCCCGGCTTTCTTGCCGAGATTGCGAATTGCCTGCAGCGAGCGGTCAAGATGCGGGCCGGCCTCGGCGTGGACGGTGATGATATCGCATCCTGCATCGGCGAAGGCGGGAAGATAGGCGTCGGCGGGCGCTATCATCAGATGGCAATCGAAGGTGGCCGTCGTCCGGTTGCGGATTGATTTGATGACCTGCGGACCAAAGGTGATGTTGGGGACGAAATGCCCGTCCATGACGTCGAGATGGACCCAGTCGGCGCCCGCGGCAATGACGTCTTCAACCTCCTGGCCCAGTCTGGAAAAATCTGCCGAGAGCACCGACGGCGCGATGAGTGTCTTCTTCGTCATCATGATCGTTCCTCCGGCTGGGACATTGCGAACACGCGGCTTGCCCTGATGTCGTCGGCTGTGATCGTCGAGAGCGCCCGGGCATCAACAGGACCGTTTGCGCTTTCGAACAGGCGGTTTGCCTGACGCAGGCGGGCTCGGTCGAGGGCATTGCGAATGGAGCGTGCATTGGAGAAGTGCGGCTGCTGGCGGCGCCGTGTGATGTAGTCGGCCATGATGGCGCGGGCTTCGTCGTCGAACGCATAGTTCTGCTTGGACAGCATCGTTTCGGCAATGTTCAGCAACTCGTCGTCGCTATAATCGGGAAAATCGATGTGGTGGGCAATCCTTGACCTGAAACCCGGGTTGCTTTCGAAGAACTTGTCCATGCGATCCGCATAACCAGCAAGGATGACAACGAGATCGTCCCGCTGGTTCTCCATTACCTGAAGCAGGATTTCTATCGCTTCCTGGCCGTAGTCGCGTTCGTTTTCCTGCCGGTGCAGGTAATAGGCCTCGTCGATGAAGAGCACCCCGCCCATCGCCTTCTTGAGAATTTCCTTGGTCTTGGGTGCCGTGTGGCCGATATATTGCCCGACAAGATCATCACGCGTTACCGAGACCAGGTGACCTTTTCGAATATAGCCGAGCCGATGCAACAGATCGGCCATCCGCAGGGCGACGGTGGTCTTGCCGGTACCGGGATTGCCGCTAAAGCTCATGTGCAGCGTCGGCGTTTCATGCGCCAATCCCATTCGCCGGCGGGCGCGCTCGACCAGAAGCAGGGCGGCTGTTTCCTTGATGCGCTGCTTGACCGGCTTCAGGCCGATCAGCTCGCGGTCGAGCTCGTCGAGCACGTCCTTGACGCCGGATTCGACATATTCGGCGCGAAGGTCAACGGCGGCAGGCGTCGCGGCGCCCCCATCATCGGTTGGGGGCTTGATGACAGCGGTATCAGCCATAGCGCTGCCCTGCAGGCTTGTCGGCGGCATAGGCGCGCGTTGTATAGCGGACGACGCGGCCTTGCGCTTCCTGGCGTGCAAGATGGAACCCCGGCTCCTCGGCCGGCCGGTTGACGAGAAACGACAGCTTCACGGACTCCCAGCCATGGCTGTTGTCGAAGGCGACGAACCGGATATAGCGGTCGCCGTAGACCTTGCGGCATTCCTTCAGCTCCATCATCAGGGCCGCCGCGTCCGGATTGTCGAACATCGGGTGACCCCACATGTCCCAGTAGGTGTTGCGCGGATGGGGATCATCGGTGAATTCGAGGCTGACGGCCCAGCCATTATCGATGCAATACTGGGCCTGGCGTGCGATCTGTTCGTCCGTCAGGTCCGGCAGGAACGAGAAGGCTCCCTGGGTGATACGCATATTGTCCTCCTATTCAGCAGCGGTTGCCGTCGGAACGAAATCCGGCGCGTCGGTTGACGTGTAGTTGAAGGTGACATCCTTCCAGACATCGAGGGCCTGCTGCAGTGGCTGGCAGGTGCGGGCGGCCATGCGCAGGATCTCGGGACCCTCGCTCACGATGTCGCGGCCCTCATTGCGGGCTAGAACCATACATTCAAGCGCCACACGGTTGGCGGTTGCGCCGGCGGCAATGCCGAGCGGATGGCCGATCGTGCCACCTCCGAACTGCAGCACGACATCCTCGCCAAGAAGGTCGAGCAACTGATGCATCTGTCCTGCATGGATGCCCCCGGATGCAACTGGCATCATCTTGTTGAGGGACGCCCAATGCTGGTCGAAGAAGACACCGTTTTCCAGCCGCATCGGATTGAAGTCCTCGCGGCAGATATCGTAATAGCCGCGCGTCGTTGCCGGGTCACCCTCAAGCTTGCCGACGACGGTTCCGGCATGGATATGGTCAACGCCAGCAAGGCGCATCCACTTTGCAATGACCCGGAACGAGACGCCGTGTGACTTCTGCCGCGTATAGGTGGAATGGCCGGCACGGTGCAGGTGCAGGATCATGTCATTGCGGCGTGCCCATTTCGACATTGACTGGATCGCGGTGTAGCCGATCACAAGATCAATCATGACGATGTTCGAGCCGAGTTCCTTGGCCAATTCAGCGCGCTCATACATGTCCTCCATCGTGGCGGCGGTCACGTTAAGGTATGTGCCCTTGATCTCACCGGTCTCGGCCTGCGCCTTGTTGACGGCCTCCATGCAGTAGAGGAAGCGCTCGCGCCAATGCATGAAGGGCTGCGAATTGATGTTTTCGTCGTCCTTGGTGAAGTCGAGGCCGCCCTTGAGGGCTTCATAGACGACACGGCCATAGTTGCGCCCCGAAAGGCCGAGCTTGGGCTTTACCGTCGCGCCGAGCAGGGGGCGGCCAAACTTGTCGAGCCGCTCGCGTTCGACAACGATGCCGGTCGCCGGTCCCTGGAAGGTTTTGACGTAGGCGACCGGCAGGCGCATATCCTCAAGGCGCAGCGCCTTCAGCGGCTTGAAGCCGAACACATTGCCAATGATCGATGCGGTCAGGTTGGCGATCGATCCCGGTTCGAAGAGGTCGAGGTCATAGGCGATATAGGCGAAGTACTGTCCTTGCGCATTTGGAACGGGATCAACGCGATAGGCCTTTGCCCGGTACTTCTCCGTCGCGGTCAGTCGATCGGTCCACACCACCGTCCAGGTCGCGGTCGATGATTCACCGGCAACAGCGGCAGCGGCCTCGATAGGATCGACACCGTCCTGGGGCGTGATGCGGAACAAAGCGATGATGTCCGTATCCTTGGGCTCGTAGTCGGGCTCCCAGTAACCCATCTTCTTGTATTCCATAACGCCGGATCTGTAGCGCTCCTTTCCCGTAACCGTCTCTGACTTGTTCAACATGATAGGGTCCTTTCCTTTGATTCAATCCAGTCAGGCAGCCTTGGCTGCGGCAATCTGCGGGTCGAGCTTGCCCGCGGCGTATCGTTTGGCCATATCGTCGAGACCGATGACCTTGATTTTCGATCCCTGGCCCGCGGTCCTGAAGCGCTCGAAACGGTCCCGGCAAAGGTCGCGCATCGCATCCATGGCCGGTTTGAGGAATTTGCGCGGATCGAATTCTGCTGGATGTTCAACCGCGATGCGGCGGAACTGTCCGCTCATTGCCATGCGGCAATCGGTGTCGATATTGACCTTGCGCACGCCGTGGCGAATGCCGCGCTCGATCTCCTCGACGGGTACGCCATAGGTTTGTGGCATCGCGCCGCCAAACCGGTTGATCACGTCCTGCAGGGCTTGCGGAACGGAGGATGACCCGTGCATGACGAGATGCGTGTTGGGCAGCTTGCGATGGATCTCCTCGATGACGCCCATCGCAAGGATGTCACCGTCCGGCGCCCGGGTGAATTTATAGGCGCCGTGCGATGTGCCGCAGGCGATCGCCAGCGCATCCACCTTGGTGCTGAGGACGAAGTCGACGGCCTGGTCCGGATCGGTCAGCAACTGGTCATGGCTCAGAACACCGCTCGCGCCATGCCCGTCCTCGGCCTCCGACTCGCCGCTTTCGAGCGATCCAAGCACGCCAAGCTCGCCCTCGACCGAGACGCCCACCCAATGTGCACTTGTCGTGACACGGCGGGTGATCTCCACATTATACGCATAGGACGCGGGCGTTGCCGCATCGGCTTCAAGCGATCCGTCCATCATGACCGAGGTGAACCCGTGCCGGATTGCGGTCAGGCAGGTTGCTTCGCCATTGCCGTGATCCTGGTGCATGCAAACGGGAATGGACGGATAGATGTCGACGAGCGCATCGATCATGCGCGCGAGCATGAGGTCTTTCGCGTATGAACGCGCGCCGCGCGATGCCTGCAGAATGACCGGCGCATCGCAGGCAGCGGCGGCCTCCATCACGGCGAGCCCCTGTTCCATATTGTTGATGTTGAAGGCGGGAACGCCATAGCCATACTCAGCCGCATGGTCGAGCAGTTGCCGCAGGGTAATTCGAGCCATGATCACTATTCCTTGTTGACGAGTTTGCGTACGGTCGCGACGATGTTTTCGGGCGTGATGCCAAAATGGCGATAGAGATCGGGGGCCGGAGCACTGGCGCCGAAACCCTGCATGCCGATGAATGCGCCCTTCTCGCCGATCCATCGATCCCAACCGAGGCGGGCCGCCGCCTCGATTGCAACGCGCGGTGCAGCTGCAAGAACCGAGCGGCGATAGCCAGGCGTCTGGGCTTCGAAGAGTTCCCAGGATGGCATGGAGACGACGGCTGCCGCGATCTTGTGCTGCCCGCGCAAAATATCGGCCGCGGTTAAGGCAATTTCGACTTCCGAACCCGTTGCAAGAAGTGTTACCGCGCGCGGCTCCGCCGGTTCGCGCAGCACGTAGGCGCCGCGGGCCGACCGGTTGTCATCCACATGCGTCATGCGGAGCATGGGCAGGTTCTGCCGTGACAGGACGATGACGCTCGGGCGGTCCGTGTGGCGCAAGGCCAGTTCCCAGCATTCCGCGGTCTCGATGATATCGGCTGGCCGGAACACATTGATGCCGGGTGTCGCCCGCAACATGGCAAGATGCTCGACAGGCTGGTGCGTCGGGCCGTCCTCGCCAAGGCCGATCGAGTCGTGCGTCATGACGTAGATGACTTGCTGGCCCATAAGGGCTGACAGGCGCATGGCGCCGCGCGCATAGTCGGCAAAGGCCAGGAACGTGCCGCCATAGGGAATGAAGCCGCCATGCAGGGCGATCCCGTTCATCGCCGCCGCCATCGCGTGTTCGCGAATACCATAGTGGACGTAGCGGCCGGAAAAGTCCGTAGGCACAACATCGCGCAGGCCAGGGGTCACCGTCAGATTTGAATGTGTAAGGTCAGCGGACCCGCCAATCGTGATATCCGTTGCTGCGTTGATGACCCCAAGCGCCATCTCCGATGCCTTGCGGGTCGCAACCTTTGTCGCCTCTTTCACGTGTTTGCGGCGGAATGCGCTAAGGGCATCAAACAATGCCGCGGGAAGCTCTTTTTGCACCGCTTGCTTGAACGTGTCTGCATGTGGCGAGGCGGCGAGCCTGACGCACCATTCGCGCCGTTCGTCCGCGCCGCGCCGGGCGACGTTGCGCCATGTCTCGACAATTGCCTCCGGAACGTCAAAAGGCGGATGCGGCCAGCCGATGCCAAGCCGGGTCGCTTCAATCTCGGCCGCACCGAGCGGCGCGCCATGGGTTTTTTCCGTTCCCTGAAGGTTCGGCGCACCCTTGCCAATGATCGTTCGGCACGCAATCAGCGACGGTCGATCGGATGAACGCGCCGCGGCGATGGCAGCGGCGATCGCCTCGACATCATGGCCATCGATCTCATAAGCATTAAAGCCTGCTGCCAGGAATCGCGCCTTTTGGTCCATGGACGTCGACAGCGACGTCGGCCCGTCGATCGAGATCGCGTTATTGTCCCACAAAACGATGAGACGCGACAGTTTCAGATGGCCGGCAAGATCGATTGCCTCGTGGCTGATCCCTTCCTGGAGACATCCGTCGCCGGCAATCACATAGGTGTAGTGATCGACAATGTTTTCGCCATAGCGCTCGCGCATGAGCCGTTCGGCCATTGCCATGCCAACGGCCGTAGCAATGCCTTGGCCCAAGGGACCTGTCGTCGTCTCGATGCCTTGGGCGTGACCGTATTCGGGATGGCCTGCAGTCTTTGCCCCAAGCTGGCGAAAGCGCTGCAATTCCTCGATTGGCATGTCGGGATAGCCGATCAGATAATGCAGCGCGTATTGCAGCATCGAACCATGGCCGGCCGACAGGACGAAGCGGTCCCGGTCGGGCCATTGCGGATGCAAGGGGTCAAGCTTGATGAACCGGTTGAACAGGACCGTTGCGACATCGGCCATGCCCATCGGCATGCCCGGATGGCCGGAATTGGCTTTCTGGACACTATCCATGGCAAGCGCACGGATGGCATTTGCCATATCGCTCTCGCCGATGGTCTCGGCGATGGGGGTCTCTTGAAGGAAAGCTTGTGTGTTCATCATCTTCTCCTCACGAGGCTCGGTTCTTGCGTTCCATCAACTGCATGATCAATGGCGTCAGGATGAGCTGCATGGCGAGATCCAGCTTGTTTCCAGGCACGACGATCGAATTGGCCCGGGACATGAAGGAGTCATGGATCATCGACAGCAGGTAGGGAAAATCGATGCCGCGGGGCCTCGCAAAGCGAATGACGAGCATCGATTCGTCCGGGGTCGGTATCCAGCGCGCAATGAAGGGATTGGACGTATCGACGATGGGAACGCGCTGGAAGTTGATGTCCGTCAAGGTAAACTGGGGCGTGATGTAGCGGACATAGTCCGGCATGCGGCGCAAGATGACGTCCATCACCGCCTCGGTCGAATAGCCCCGCGTGGCCCGGTCGCGATGGATCTTCTGGATCCATTCCAGATTGATGACGGGTACAACGCCAATCTTCAGATCCGCGTGCCGCGCAAGATTTACCTCCTCGGTCACCGCGCAACCATGCAGCCCTTCGTAGAACAGAAGGTCACTTGGCGGAAAGTTGCGCCACGGCGTGAAAGTACCGGCGGGCGAATTGTAGAGCCTTGCCTCCTCATCGTCATGGATATAGGTGCGGGTCTGGCCTGTACCGCGTCGGCCATATTCCTCGAACACCTCCTCGAGCTTGTTAAGTTCGTTGGCGTCGACATGAAAATGCGTGAAGTTCGGATTGCCACGCTGCTCCTCGTCTGCGACCTTCTCCTTCATGGCGTTGCGGTCATACTTGTGGAACGCATCGCCTTCAATGAAAGCAGCTTCGATCTCCTCGCGGCGGAAAATCAGTTCGAAGATACGCTTGACCGACGTGGTTCCTGCGCCTGAAGAGCCCGTGATTGAAATGATGGGGTGCTTTGCTGACATGGTCGTCTCCCATCAGGCCCTGAACAGGCCGCGATTGCTGAAGAGTGGCGCGCGCTCACCGATACTGCTCGGCTGGGTGTGATACCTTCCGATCCGGGCAACTTCCCGCGCTGAACCGAACACCAGCGGAACCCGCTGATGCATGCTTTTCGGGGTGATGGCGAGAATGCGATTTTGCGTGTCGGTCGCCGCGCCGCCTGCCTGTTCAATGAGGAAGGCGACCGGATTTGCTTCGTAAACGAGCCTGATGCGTCCTTCGCCGTAGCTTTTGCGCCGGTCGCCCGGATAAAGAAAGACGCCGCCGCGCACGAGGATACGATATGCCTCGGCAACGAGCGAGGCGACCCATCGCATGTTGAAATCGCGGCCACGCGGGCCTTCGTTGCCCTTCAGGCAGTCGTCGACATAGAGACGCACTGCCTCGTCCCAGTGGCGGTAGTTGGCAGTGTTGATCGCAAATTCGTGAGCCCGGTCGGCAATGACAATGCTTTCATAGGCCTGCACGAATGTACCGAGCCGGGACGAGAACACGAAAACATGCGTACCGCTGCCGAGGGTAAGCACCAGCGCGAGTTGCGGCCCATAGATGAAAAAGCCGGCAGCGAGCTGACACTCGCCCTTCTGGAAGAAGGACGCGTCAGGCTCGCTGTCCGGTTCACCAGCCACCGGGAGGATGGAGAAGATCGTCCCTATGGAGACATTGGTGTCAATGTTCGAAGAACCGTCGAGCGGATCGATCGCCAACGCCAGCGGCGCGGCCGGATTGAGTATTGCCGGGTGCTCCAGTTCTTCCGAACCGTAGATGGCCACCGGCGCCTGGCGCATTGCCTCGATGAACATGTCGTCGGCAAGGATGTCGAGTTCCCTCTGCGTATCGCCACCGGCATTTCTATTGCCCGGGCTCTTGGCAAATGCCTTCCCCAGTGCACCCTGATTGACGGTGTTGCGCACCTTCACAGCCGTCAGCGAAAGGTGGCGCACGACAGCCGAAACCGCGGTGCGGATCTCGTCGCCCTTTTCGCAATAGGACCCAAGAAAGGCGTCCAGTGTTGCCGTGCTCATCGCATCCTCCCGTGCCTGACGTCTCTCCCGTGTCAAGCTTCGGAGTGATGGAAACAGCTTCGCGCTCGTAAGTAAAATTTAATATATTTACTGATTGACTAAATTATTTTAATTTACCCCATGCGCAATCTTACCCTCAAGCAATTGCGGGCCATCCAGGCCATCATGAAGCACGGCACGATCGCTGCGGCGGCAAATGCGCTCGGTTTGACACCGCCAGCCGTTACGATCCAGATGAAGCTCGTCGAGGAAGAAGCCAAGGTGGCACTTTTCGACCGAACCAACGACGGACTGCGTCCCACGGCCGCCGGCCTGGCATTTCTCGATACCGCGCAGATGATCGAAGAGCGGCTGCGTGTCCTTGACGACGAGATCGATGCGATCAAGGGCGTGCGGGTCGGCAGTCTTACCCTTGGCGTCGTGTCAACGGCGAAATATTTCGCGCCGCGCCTGATGGCGACGTTCAGGAATGAGCATCCGGATATCGCCATCAAGCTCCTGATCGGCAATCGGGCAGAGACGATCGCCAGCCTCAAGAGCCACGAGGTCGATATCGCGCTGATGGGCAGGCCCCCGAAGGACATCCCGCTGCGCTCGGCTGTCTTCGGCGATCATCCCCTCGTGGTGATCGCCGCCCCGGACCACCCCTTGGCAAAACGCCGCGACATTACCAAGGAACGCATTGCCCAGGAACATTTTCTCGTTCGCGAACCTGGATCGGGAACACGCATTTCGCTTGAGATTTTCCTGAGCGAGTTGCCTGGCAGGCTTGACGATCTCGGAACCGAGATGTCCTCGAACGAAACGATCAAGCAGGCCGTCATGGCCGGGCTTGGCGTGGCATTCATCTCCGCGCACACAATTGCCCTGGAGCTTGAAGTCGGCAAGCTGGTTATGCTCGACGTCATCGGCATGCCGATACGCCGGCAATGGTTTTCCGTGGTGCGCACGGACCGGACACTATCGCCTGCCATGAAAGCGTTTCAGGAATTCCTCAACCGGAAGGGTGCGCAGTGCCTGCCATTCTTCGACAAGCTCTATCCGGATATCGGGAGCATCCACCGGTAGAGCATTCTTGGTCTCTTTTCTCGCCGCCGGCGGATAACAGGTTGCGCACTTATTGCGTGCCCCGGCGGTTTGATACCGTGGACTTGCTGCTTCAACAAGCGCTGGCAATTGCCGTCTTGCTCGGACCGGCGCGGGCGGCGGCATCGGGATTATTACGTCTGACTTGGATTGGACCGCGCACGACTTATGCCCCACCGTAATCAGACCAAAGTCTGATTACGGTGGGGCATATGTTTGATATGGAAGGATTTGGGAGGCAGGCGAGTATATTGGTCTTTCTGCCCAGGGCCAAATAGAAGCGGCCTTGTTCTGTGCCGAACGAGGCAGCGCTAGGTGCGCCGTTCGATTTCTAGCGAGGTGATCACGCCCCGGGATAGCCAATTTGTTGGGTTAATGAGAGGCAATTCGGCAAGAACCGTCGCTGATGGGAGAGTTGGCCCGGTCCAGGAGCTTGCCGGCATAGCTGAACGCTGAGAGGTCCCGATGTCGAATGTGCATTATCGGCAGTTGGACGGTCTGAGAGCTGTTGCCGTCGCTATGGTACTGTATGCGCATTTTTTCGCTGCCGATGGCTCTTATTGGGGCCACGTCGGGGTGCGCCTGTTCTTCGTGCTGAGCGGGTTCCTAATTACGCGGCTTCTCCTGGAGGCGCGCTCGGCCGCAGAATTCGAACCCGTTGCGGCACTAAGGTCGTTCTACATTCGCCGGGCATTGCGTATTTTCCCCCCATATTTTGGCATGTTGGGCTTCGTCTGGCTGGCCAACCTGGAGCAATCCAAACGAGTGCTTGCCTGGCACGCGTTTTACCTTTCGAACTTCTGGTATGCCCTTCGCGATGAGTGGACGCCATGGATCTTATGTCACACCTGGAGTCTGAGTATCGAAGAGCAGTTCTACATCGTCTGGCCGTTGATTATTTTATTGGCACCGCGTCGTTCGATCGAACGGATTTGCATCGGCGTCATCCTCTTTTCGTTGGCATTTCGCTTCTACTGGCCTGTTACGGGAACGCCTTCTCTCGCACGTGATCTGCTTCCTCCGGCATCGATGGACGCACTGGCATCCGGTGCACTGCTCGCTGTCTGGCGATCGAGGACTGCGCTCTCGCCCCGATGGATGTTGATGAGCTGGGTGCCGCTCGCCGCCGCCTTTCTCTTTCTGTTGTGGCTGAGACCGATGCCGGTGCCCGTGATGCAGGATTGGGCACGTTGGATCGGGCTGGAGGTTCTTCCTCTCGTCCCGCTCGTGGTGATTGTCGGCTACTGTTCGGCAGGATTGGGCGGGTATCTCGGTCGGCTCGCTGAATGCCCGCCACTGACTGCCCTGGGTCGCATCAGCTACGGCGTTTACCTTTTTCACGCGATCGTTCTTGCGTTGATCGTCAAGGCTCAGCCCTGGATACCCATTAATGTTTCGGAGCAAGGATTAGGTCGGTTCCTCGTTGCAGGTGCGGGCACACTGATGCTCGCTTCGATCTCGTGGCTGCTCCTGGAAAAGCGGATCAACGCGCTAAAAGATTTCTTCCCTTACGTCGTTCCAAAAGAGCGCAGCACCGCTCAAGGGCTTTACGGGACGAAAGACCCGGGGATTCCGGCTTATCTGCACCATGTAATCGATGACAGCGACGCTCTCCCAAACCCTCAATCGTCAATGAACTGATCCCAGGTGAACCATGCCCACTCCACTGGTCTCCGTCCTGCTGCCTGTCTACAACGGTGAACCCTATCTCGCCGCGGCGCTCGCCAGCATTCTGCATCAGGACCACAAGCGTCTGGAGGTCATCGCGATCGATGACGGGTCAACGGATGGCTCCTTGCAGATTCTGCAGCGATACCAGAAGGTGGACGGTCGTATATCCATCGTCTCACGAGAGAACCGTGGCCTCATTGCGACCTTGAACGAGGGCTTGGTTCTGGCCAAGGGCGAGCTGATCGCCAGGATGGATGCAGATGACGTCTGCTATACGGCTCGCCTGTCGCGCCAAGTTTCGGTATTCAAGGAACGACCGCACCTCGCAATTTGCGGGACGGGTATCGACACACTCATCGGCGACCGTATTGTGCGGGGCTCGCTTGATCCGCTCTACCAGTGGGCAAGTTTAGGGATATTGTCGAAGTTCTTCACGATCTTCATGCACTCGACCGTGGTCTACAACAGAAAAGTCATCCCGGATGAGATGCTTTTCTATGACCCACGCTACGTCCACGCAGAAGATTTCGACCTTTTCAGGCGGATTACGCATCGCTTTTTGGCGGCAATGATCGGTGAGAGTTTGGTCGCCTACCGTATCCACGACGAAAGCGTCACCAACAAGCACAAGCGACAAATGCGCAAGACGCATTTGAAGATTGTTGCTGAGAATCTCGAGCGAGAAGGTTTGATCGACAATCCTGACGCCTTCGAGGACATCGCCGACGCCGTGACGACGGACCGTGTTCAGCGCGTGGCCGAATGTATCCTGGGGCTCGAAGAGAAGATCTCCGCACAGCCCGCGGCGATACGGCGGAGCTACGAAGAAGGCACCATGAACCTCTTTTACTTCCTCTATCAACTCATCAGCGATGAACAGCGACCGGAATTAACGCATGAGTTCTTAACCCGCACGCAAAAATGGGGGCTCATTCGGCGCCGCGAACGATATAGTCTCCTGCCCGGTGCTTACATGCCGTGGTTCAGTGGCATTTCAATTGCGGCCAACAGGCGGCTCGATGCGCTATCCCGGCACCTGCAGTCCGTGCCCGCTGCGACCGTCCTTCCCCGTTATGACCTAATCGGCTGAGCTAGAATGGATACCGAACTCCTCCAGACCGGCCAACACAGTTTCAAGGTAGCGCGCTCCCTGTCAACAATTGCTCCTTTGGCATCAGATGAGCCGGTGCATGCAAGTTTCATTGTGTGTACGCGAAACCGAGCTGCGGCTCTTGCGGCCTGCATTAGATCGATTGAGGCAGCATGCCGGTCCCACGCCGCCTTCACGAGCGAACTCGTCGTTGTCGACAACGGCTCGACAGATAGCACGCCAGAATATGTGACCGGCGTGTCCGCCGCCTCGGATATTGCAATCACGCTGCTTGCCGAAGCGCGTCCGGGCTTAGCGGCTGCACGCAATGCCGGGCTGCGGCATGCGAGGGGCCGCATTGTCATTTTCATCGACGACGATTGCGAAATCCATCGTGACTATCTCCGTGACTTGGAGCGTCATTATGCGACCGGTGAGCGGTTGGTTATCCGCGGCGGCCGAGTTGAGCTCGGCAACCCCAATGATTTACCATTCACGATCAAACGATCACCGACGCGAGCGCGTCTTACCCGCGACGTGCATCCCGGAGGCTTTGTGGTGGGCTGCAACATGACGATGCATCGCGAGGTCGCGGCCCGTATCGGCCATTTCGACGAGCTGCTCGGCGCGGGTGCGCCTCTGCGAGCCGCTGAGGACACCGATTACCTGATCCGCGCATTTCAGCTCGGTGTGCCGGTCGAGTACGTGCCCGACATGACTGTCTTCCACCACCATGGCCGAAGCTCCCGCCAGGATGTCGAGAGGCTCCACCGAAATTACAGCCTGGGCAATGGGGGGCTCTACATAAAGCATATCCGACGCTCGCCATGGCTGCTTCGCCATTTCTGTTGGACCGTGAGATCAGCTTGCAAGGAGCTTTTCGGCGGTCCGCGGTTCGATCCCGAGCTGCACCTGTCGCACTGGCCAATTGTATTCATGAATTTGCTGGGCGCTGTCGCGTTCGCGGGTCTTCTTTTAACAAAACGGCTGCGTCGCCGAGAGGTGCGTCAAGACAAACAGGCAACGCTGGAGCTAAGGTGACATGATGTTGCAGTTCATATTGCCAGGCACGCAGATGCTGCGAGACGCGCTGGGGCGGCAATTGCCACTACTTTCGGCTGTGGTCGTCCTCGGTCTAAGCAGCGCTGCGCTTGAAGGCGCCGGCATCGGTCTCGTCATCCCCATGCTGAGCATCATTGCTGGTCATGCGAATGACGCGGGATTGGGCGGCCTTTCTGCTGTCTTCCAACAAGTTGGATCGGGGCTGGATGATGGAGAACGACTCGTTGTGATCGCGATCCTTGTCCTTGCCTTGATCACGCTGAAGAACGTTTTGGCATTTTCCAACACCGTGCTTACGACATACATCTATGGGAAAGCGAGCCACTCGATACGAAGCGCGCTCTCTCAACAGCTCCTGAGCATAGGATACCCGTTCTTCCTGCAACAGAGTCCCGGGCGACTGCTGAATATCATCTCCAATGAATCGTGGCGGGCTTCGGATGCCATCCAGACCGTCCTCGCCTCGATTGTGAGCGCATCGGCTGCGATCATTCTGCTGGGTTTCCTCTTGCTTCTGTCCTGGCCGATGACATTGTTCGTCGCGCTGGGTCTGGCGCTGGTCCAACTGGCGCACGCCGTCCTTTCGGCCAGTCTGAAAGACCCGAGCCGCAGTGTCACATCGCTCAATAGCGAACTTGCATCCCGAATGCTCCATCTCGTGCATGCCGGACGGCTGATCCGTATCTTTGGGCAGGAGCAGCGTGAAAAGGCGGTTTTCGACAAAGCATCGGACGCCGTTCGCCGCGCTGGCTTTGTCCTTCAAACCCGGCAAGGGGCACTGCCGCCGCTAACCGAGGTGCTGCATGCGATGCTTTTCTTGGCAGTGGTCGTGGGGGCCTGGTACGTGGATGTGAGTTTTCCGGTAATCGTCGCATTCATCGTCCTCCTTTACCGGCTGCAGCCGCATATGCGTGCCCTGCAATTGTCGTGGAGCCAGATCCAGGGTTGGATCGGGTCACTGGAAGAAGTGAGATGGTTGCTGGATTCGTCTGACAAGCCGGAGCCTCCAGCGGGCACGCAGCCGGCCCAAGGCTTACGTCAACGGATGCAATTTGACGGTGTGACCTTTAAATACCCTGGTTCAGGTTCCCGCGCCGCGGTGTTGCATTGCGCGACCTTCGAAATCCGCAGCGGCCGCTCGACAGCAATCATCGGCCGATCAGGTGCCGGCAAAACCACTGTCGTAAACCTTTTGTGCAGATTTGTGGATCCGGATGAGGGGCATATCATTGTTGATGGCGTGCCCCTGAGCCAGATCGACCCCATCCAATGGCGAAGGCAGATTGCGCTGGCCAGCCAGGACCTGGAACTGGTGGATGGTACGATTTTGGAGAATATCACCTACGGGCAAGACGTGGCGACGGCCGTCGAAGCGGAGCGCGCGGCAAAATCAGCCGAGGCACATGAGTTTATACAAAGCCTTCCCTATGGGTATCAAACGATCGTTGGATACAGGGGTGTCAATCTGTCGGCCGGACAGCGGCAACGCATTGCACTGGCAAGAGCAATGCTGCGCGATCCCGAAATCCTGATTCTGGACGAAGCCACAAACGCTGTGGACGGTCTCTCGGAAGCGGCGATTGTCGAGACGCTAAAATCAAGGGCAGGACGGCGTACAACGATCGTGATCAGCCATCATCGGAGCACGATTGCATTTTGCGATGATGTTGTGATCCTAAGTGGCGGTCGCGTGAAGGGCCAGGCTCCATTTGCCGAAGTAGCCTCATTGAGTATGGACCAACTCTATGAACATGGAAACGCCTGACGAGCATCTGGCCCCTCATTTGAACAATCGCCCCTTTTTCCAAGCCCTTCACCGCCCGCCCGATGGATCGCGTTTTTGACTGGCCCTGTAGCACACGCGGCGGCTACTCAATTTATGTTGCTTGTGGATTACTGAGACCTGACCCACCCTCGAAAAATACAAGGGTTCGTGAACTTGACGGGGAGATCCCAACTCACCGTCTTTTTTCTTTATCGGAATCGTTTTTCGTTGGGAGCTGCGAGGTGCGCTGACAACTCGATTCTCTCCGGCCCAGTCTGCGTTTGTGGGCGGACGAGGCTGTCAGTCGGCCTTGGATAGAAGCGATTGCCCCACCATGTTCGACTTAGACTATAGACCAGCCGGTATCGCCGAACACTTGCCGGCCTAAATTCTCGGTGAAGCCGCCACCAGGCTGTGTTAGTGCGATCCGCGAGACGCACATACGGCGGGAATGGTCTTGAGAATGATGATGATATCTTTCTGAAAGGACCAGTTTTCAACGTAATGCTTATCGAAAGCGATCCGTTCGTCATAATCGACGTCATTATGCCCGCTGATCTGCCACACACCAATCAGGCCCGGGCGCGATTTGAAATAGTAGGTTGCGGCCGAACCATAGAGCTCGATCTCATCCTTCACGACAGGACGCGGCCCAACCAGACTCATCTCGCCGCGAAGAATGTTAACCAGCTGAGGTAATTCGTCGAGGCCCAATTTCCGCAATACGATGCCGACATTGGTGACGCGCGGGTCGACCTGCAATTTTCGCGCCGCCACCCATTGTGCGCGGGACTCCGGATTTGCAGCGAAATGGGCTTCAAGGACGGCGTCACCGTCTGGAACCATGGTACGAAATTTGAGGCAACTAAACGCATTCCCGCCGCGCCCGACGCGCCGATGGCGATACAGAACAGGTCCACCATCCGACAATTTAATTAGACAGCAAAGCAATACAAACAGCGGACTGAGCAGGATAAGGGCAAGGATCGCGGCGAGCACATCGAACGATCTTTTCAAGAGCCCTCCAATGGGAAGTTTTTCAAATTCTTCAGATTCTCGAATTATTTTCGTCGTCACAAGAAGTCCTTTCGAGTTTGTTCTCAAGAAGCTGGCTCGTTTCGTGTTTTGGATGGCTAAACCAACCCTTCATATGCGCGGTAATGCCCCACGCCAACCCGGGACTGGCGACTTCGTTCCTCCGTTGGGCTTCAGCCCTAGGAAGCGTCGGACTTATGCCACGTTCGAGATCAGACCAAAGTCTGATTGCTGTGCGGCATTGAAGAGGCCGGTTCGACGGACCTGGTCAATTGCACGCAACGCCGTATCGCTCCACAGAGCGGTTCGCTCCAAATGCCCCAAGGCGGTCACGTTCCTCCTCGGACTTCTGACCAGCAAAGGATGAGACCTATGACAATCGATAATCAGACCAAAGTCGGAATACCGCCAGGCAATCGTTTGCTATGGAACGGCACTGTTGATACGCGAGGGCGACGTGCCGAATTTGTGGGAGCCTCTTGAGGCAGGCCACTTCTGCGACTGCGGTTGCCTGAGCCGCAATAAAGACCAAACCTTTCCTTTGTCTTGCGTCTTTTATGAGGGCAGACTTCCAGGAGGCATATGTATGCTTACCCGTTTTAAACTGGCTCGCGTTCTTTGTAGCGCTTTCGTAGCGGCGGCATTGGTTGCGACGTCCATTGAGATCACCTTCGATGGTCGATATCTGAGTTTGCACCCACAATCGGCGTGGGCAGATGATGGAGGCAATAACGGCGGCAAGGGTAGCGGCAATGGAGGCGGCAAGGGCGCAGGCAATAGCGGCGGCAACGGCGCAGGCAATAGCGGCGGCAAGGGCGCAGGCAATAGCGGCGACAAGGGCGCAGGCAATAGCGGCGACAAGGGCGCAGGCAATAGCGGCGGCAACGGCGCAGGCAATAGCAACGGTGGCAACAATGGGAGCGGCGGTGGAGGGAACGGGAAAGGTAATAACGGCAAGGGCGCAAAAAGCGACAATGCGAGCCAGAGCGGCGATGAAAAGGGTACCACGGTCAATCAACCCGTTACCCGCGAAAACGTGGAAGTTGACGGCTCTTCGATTGAAGTTCGTCACACGAATGGAATGAGCGAAAGGATCGAAGCCGGGCGCTACACGATGACGGATGCGAAGGGGCGCACAATCATTAACCGCCCAGCAACAAACGCTGATCAATCGAGATTACAATCGTTCGCCCGCTGATCTTTTGCACGCTGGGTGCGCCCATGCATTGACCAATTATACCAAGCGATCCTGACCAGCGTCACGCAGTGCCATCGCGGCTTCTGTCCTGTTTGTGACGTTAAGTTTCGCAAATATGCGCCCCATATGGTGCTTTACAGTTTTTTCGTGAATATCGAGCTTGAGCGCAATCCGCTTGTTGCTCAATCCGGCCGCAGCAAGGTCCAAGACCTCATATTCGCGACTGGAGAGTTCGGAGATCGGATCCGTCTCATTGGGCGCGTTGGATATGGATGACAGATCCGAGAGCATTCGGGCCGATAGGGTCGGAGAAACGTAACCTTCGCCAGAGGCAACCGCTCGGATTATTTCGGCCAGCGCCCGTGAGCCGACGCCTTTGAGGACATATGCTTTCGCGCCGCTGTTCAGAGCCTTCGTAACGTCGTCACTCCTCTCTGACACAGTCAGCATGATGATCTTTTGGTCGGGGAAATGCTCGAGGATCGGCGAGATCGCGTCTAGCCCTCCGCCTGGCATAGAGATGTCCATTAGAATGAGGTCTGGGCGGTGATCACGGGCAATCCGGATCGCGTCGTCCTTCGTGCAGCCTTCTCCAACGATCTGGAAGCCGTTGATTTCACCGAGGCTGCGCGTGACCCCCTCCCTGAATAACGGATGATCATCGATCACTGCAATACGTAGTCCGGTCATTACGCCTGCTCCAGTCCGTTCAAATTCAGTGACATCCGCACCCGAGTCCCTCGTGGCGAAGACTCTATTGTGAAATGGCCCCCAAGGCTTTCCACTCGGTCTCTTAGGCCGGCAAGTCCAATACTGGTGCGACAGACAGCGGCGGGATCGAATCCCGGCCCGCTGTCAGCGACATCGACTACAACGCGCTTGCCCCGCAAAGTTTCCACAACCCGTTGTTCAATGCCTCCGCCATGCTGAAAGCCATTGTTCAAAGCTTCTTGTATAAAGCGATAAATGCAAATTTTTGCCGAAGGTTCGAGCTGCACCGGCGTGCCCGATATCGATAAGTCAACGCTCGACCCGGTACGATACTCATGGGCTTTGACCGCACGTTGGATGATTTCCGGCAAATCAGCGGACTCTATATGTGGCAGCACAAGGCCGTTGCAGATGTTCCTGATTTCACGCATCGCCTCGTCTAGGCTTTCCTTTATCGCCATCACTTCGCCCTCGCGCGTTTCTTCCGAGACGGCAGGATCAACAAGAACATCGCTGTCCAACCTAAGCGCAGCGAACGCCATGAGTTGTGCGGGGCCATCATGAATATCCGCCCCTATGCGCCTGAGATAGTTTTCGTTCAGTGCAGCAGCACGTTGAGAGGCGCGTTGGACGCGCGCATGTAACATCTTATTTTGCATGAGCAGATCGGAAAGCTCGCTCACCCGTTGCTTTAGGTCCCGGCCTTGGTCGTCGATGGTCTTGCTTGCGCGGAACACGATAACTGACAAGACCAGAAAAAAAGCGAGTGTAAAGAAGGCAACGGCAAGCCAGCTGCGCAGGCGCGCCTGATCCAAACTGTGCTGAAATTCGTCAGCGATCTCATAAAATTCCGATACGGCGACCACTTTGCCCGACCAAGGTTGGAGAACCGGATTATAAATCGCCAGAAGCGGCTTGCGGCTCGCCCCCTCAGCTTGGCTTTCCACATCGTCGATGGTGTTAAAATTAGCGACCATCCTGCCAGCAAACGCTGTCTTCAGGTCATCGGTGAGGGCGAAGCGCTTGCCCATAAGCCTCTTGTCATTGGAATAGAGAACCAGGCCGTCGCTTCGCCAGAGCCTGAAAGACATGAGCCTGCTAGCCAACGCCCCCTGCCCCAACGTCTCATCCAACGCATGCGTAACCGTCTCGTCGAGTACCTGAGTGGATTGCATGTCGGGAAGAATGGGAGCGACAACGCTATCCACGTACAAGGCGGTTGCCGCCGCCGAATTACGTGTAACGGCAGCTTCAATCAGGCCCGCCACAAAAGCGCCAATCAAAATCATCGCGCCCACCGAGACTAACCCTCCGATGAGCAGAAACTGCTTTGCAAGAGACTGGGAATTCCAGGGGGTCAGCAGATTCATGGCTGTGTTTGAAGGGTTTGCCCAAAGCCATTTGATCGAGGCGATAATCGAACGTTAGGGAGGCACCGACAACCCGATCCTTTCATTGTTTATCTCCATTAGATCTCGAGTGTTCCTGGAATGGTTGCGGTTAGCTATACCTCTGAGTGCCTGTGCGGTCGTAGCATTGTCACGCCGCCAGCGGTCGCGAGCCACCGTTTTTCGATCTACCGTGATATGTCGCGTGGTCACCGTTACCGCAATGTCTGCTATCGTGCAATTGTACATGGTCAAGGCCTCGCCAGAGATATCCATGAGCTGCCGGATTCTTGCGACACCACCATCAAGTGGCAAAATGGCTTTTTCTCTGTGCGCCCCACCAACTAGGGTCAGGACCTATTAATCTGGCGTCATCACGTCGGCATCAACTGCTACGAGCAAGGTCGAGGTGGTTGTCGATCCGGCGCAGAAGATGGTCGGTCGGCACGTGCTCATCGAGACTGAAATCATAGAGGAGCTGCGCCGGAGCCGCCTGAAATCCCATCATCGCCTGATCCCTCGCCAATCACTCAGAGGATTTAATCATGCGTCCCAAGTACCTGCAATGACGAGTTTTTCAACAGTATCCGCCAATAGCGGTCATTCGCGTTGCCGTTTACAACGAAACAGCAAGTGACGAAGCCAGCGTCACAGCTGCCTTCAGGCCGTTTAACGACGGGAGTTTGCCAAGCGTATCGGTCATCGATAGTTTTTCTACTGACAATGGAAACGAACCATCATCGCGAGGCCTCCTGGACATCCGATAGTCGCCAGAAAGGTCGTTCTATTTCGACGAGTTGGCGAGGGGGATCGCCGGCCTTCACCCTGCCGCGGATGAGCGCAACCAAATCCGCCTTAACAGCCGGATCGGACAAGTAATAGCTATGGCCGATGAACCCGCCACCGCCCGAAAACTCGATGAAATCGACCAGCCCTCCCATGTGAGACCCCGCCCATTGGGACGCCGCTTGGCTCCTGTCCTTGGGAATCCCGCCGACAGCGAGCTGCCCCAGCCGCAAGGCGCTGCCGAAGAGCAGCGTTGATGCCCCCAACGCTTTGTCCCTAGGACTGGAATAAACCGTGAGATGCATAGGGCCTTGAGGCGGGAACGCGCTTGGGCTTGATTTGCTGCCGAAGGCAAGGTCTGGGTCCGATACCCACGCGAACAACTTGGAAGAAGCCACATCGAGATCAATATCGGGAGCGAAAAACACCGCGTTCGCGATCTTGTAGCGCTGCCAAAGCGAGGATCGGCTGACATAGGCTTCGATGGCGAGTTGCTGGGCTATACTCGCGAGTACATCGGTTCCGCGGCTGTGCGCCAGAAGGTGAAGTCGCTCGACACCATTGCTTTCGGCGATGATGCGAATAGCTTTCTTGAGGTCCACGACTGCAAACTCGCTCGACTCGCGGTCGACGTTGTAGCCAAAGAAGAAGCCGCGGGAGCCCCCGGCAGGCCATGTCAGGACAATGCAGACAAACTGGTTCTGCAGCGTCCTGCAAATCTCGCCTGTGGCGAGCGCGGCATCGTCGAAGCTGTTGCCGTATCCATGAATAAAGATCACGACTTCCTTACGATCGGATGCCGCAAGACGACGAGAAACTTCAGCTTGGAGCGATGCAGCGGCCTGCTCATGGGCCGCGACTGCCGCCGGCGTTCGGTGTGGCCCGCTCGCCGTCGCCACCACGCCGTAAGGTGTCGCCGGAAACCGTCCGGTCTCGGAAATCGCTCCGACGCGAAACTTGTTTTTGCTCGAGGACGAGTTGGGCGCCGGGGTGATCGACACTGATCCGAAGCTCAAGGATATCGATCTTTCCGCACCGTAGGACAACGTTTTGTCCGAAGCAGTTACAGGTGCCCGGTCGGTAACGTAGAGGAGGTCGGAAGCCCCGGAACTCTGGCGGTATCGAACGGACTGGGTGCTTTGCGAAGCCGGCGAAGCAGTGACAGGCAGCGTTGCAACCTCTGTACGCGGGGTGGCGCAGCCAGCAAGGTAGACAAGCAAGAGCAGCCCTGCCATTGCCCGACAAAGATTTATTGATCCTTTCTGCGCCATGCGCCTCCCCGCTGCCGCCTGCCGTGAAATGAAGGCAGGCGTTTGCTAATACCGTATTTAGGCCACTTCGATAACTATGTGGTTTAAAGCGATGCCCGATAACGGTGGTTTTTGGGCGCTGACCCACTGAAAATCGATGGTACACTGCCTGTACAGCTGAGACGGGGTCGCTCGCGGCCGTGCCGACGCAGCGCTGAAGACAACCCTGCATCCTTATGTCGCTCCTATGACTTAGGATCGGTCGCCTAAACCCATCGATTAGAGCCTTACGACCCGTGCACGATAGTATGATTTTGTCTCCTCAGACACTTTCCAAAGCGATCGAGTCTGGCCCGAAGGGCCACAATGTAGGGAGATCCCGTCATGAAGATAGTCATTATCGGTGGTACTGGGCTCATTGGGTCCAAGACCGCCATACGTCAGCGCAATAAAGGCCATGAAGTCCTCGCCGTGTCGCCAAACACCGGCGTCAACACCATCACAGGTGAAGGCCTTGCGGAAGCGCTGGCCGGTGCGGAGGTTGTCGTTGACCTGGCAAACGCGCCTTCATGGGAAGACAAGGCCGTCCTCGAATTCTTCGAAACATCCGGTCGCAACCTGCTCGCCGCCGAAGCCAATGCGGGCGTAAAGCACCATATTGCTCTATCCATCGTGGGAACGGAACGGCTGCCGGAGAACGGATACTTCAGGGCCAAACTTGCCCAGGAGAGGCTCA
>NZ_JBBNAM010000259.1:0-14340 GCF_037994425.1 Phyllobacterium sp. | reverse complement strand
AGCATATTCGCTTCAACTGCGGCTTCGATAAAGGCACTTCTCGCCTCCTCCACCGTGACCACTCCTTTAAGCGCGGCCGAACAGGCAATTTTAGCGCGCTGACACACTGGACCACGTCGGGCTTTGTGCCAGTTGTGTTTCAGAAATTCGAATGCTTCGTTAACTGTACCGATAGTCTCTGGTTCTTTGCCTTGCCGGCGCAATATCGTGTGGTCTGAAGGCGTTTTCTTCCATGGCCAGAAACGTGGATAATCGAAGAAATGTTCCTCCCAGATTAATCTGCACGCGTTGTGCAGCAGCATTTTGACTTTGCATGTCTCGTGCCGCACTGCCGTCGCCGGTTTGACCGGTATCTTCTGCCAGCCCGCGCAATCGCTGGCATTCGTCTGGCAAGCCGCCAAGCTCAACGCAGAGAGCAACAGCATCGAGAGAGTTAATCGTTGCATTGGTGGTTGCCCTTTCCTGGTAGGCTTGTGCTGTTTCCTTGACCGCTTCGACCGCGGCCTGCTGACGACCTTGGCTGGCGCCATAGAGATAGATCGGACCAGCAGCGATCAGCGCGCCGAGCAGCGCCGCTTCCCCGATCTGCCAGTATTTGAAAGCGGCCAGCATCAGGCTTCCTTCCGATCGCGGCGGACCAAGCGATAGATGCCATAGGCAACGCCAAGCACCATCACGGCCGCGAGCGCCCACTGGATCGGACCATTGCCGGACGCAAGCCCGGTCAATGCGGTGATCAATCCGCCGGCAGGTGCCCACGCTTCCGGTTTCTTCAGCGTCTCGACGATACCGATATCCTTTGGGCTCGCTTTGGCCGAACCGGCAGGGTCATCGACCTTAGTCGGCTGCACCGGCGCTTTCTTGACCATCGCTAGGGCATTGCCGACAACGCCCAGTGTCGGCGCCCACTTGCCAAGAGGATCGCTAGCCACCCTCGTCGCCAAACAATAGCTTGAGCGCGACGGCCAAAGTTTCCTTTGCTATTTTCTTTCCTTATCGAATGTGGATTGGGGTGTCGGAATAGTTCAAGCGGCCACTAGTCAGTTCGATCTAGGGGCGGAACATATCGGTAGCAAAAGTCATTGGAATTTCGTTGGAGAGCCCAACTCGCCAACCGAGGCTCGGCGCGAAACGCCCGTACCCCGTCAAGCGTCGAGCCTCAGCGATTTTGGTTCTAACGCCCCCAATTTAGGCGTATAATTAAGGTGCTGGTTTAGTCCCCCCACAGCCAGCAGAGGCTTGGCTCTCGGTATTCTTCCACATACGATAGTGGCCAAGCCTCACTGTTGTGCGGAACAAATACTCAACACGAACGTTTGTTGATGCTGGAATTAAGTCAGCAGCAGAGCTTGGCGATACCCCGGGCATGAGGATAGGACCAAGCCGACGGTCGGGTCCGGATCGCTCTCAGTTCAACCCATCCGTATCCGACCGAATAAGGGAAAGCTTGGTTCGCTAGTAGGATCGCGGGCCAAGCTTCACCAAATTTTAACCATGGCAGCGCACGCTCCATTGGCTGATAGGCCAATTTGAGCCGGCCTGACGGCGTATCGGCAGGTCAGGCCACTTGCTGTAGCGCCGTTGAGCGCCAATTCCAGGGTTAGATGATTAGATGATTAGTCGGGAAACTACATAGATTCCCGATGCGGCCATGGGATTCTATCCTAAGCCGAATTATCAATTGAACCACAGTCTCGGGTTGTTATGTTGCGCCCCGCTGGCGGTCTTGCCGGTGGTCATGTCCCGGTTTCAGATACGCCTTTACGGGAACTATGACCCTTTTATTCTCCTCCCATGACTGGAGAGCTCCCGCCTCGAGCGGGCTGAGGTCTGGCGTAAGCTCGCGCCTCTTTTCACAACGCCAGACCTCTCATAGCCGCTGTCTTAGAGTAATGCTGCCGACCGCCAAAGGTCGTCGACTGCGTCGGATGACATGCCTTGCATACCGGCAAAAGCATCGACGAGCGGATTGCTGTGATTGAATGAGTTGGCTCCGACAATCGCCATTCTTGCGTCAAATCGCCGCTGGGTCGGCAATTGGGCGACGAATGTTTCGAAGGCTGCCGGCAACGTGCCGATCGTCGGGGTTGCATCGGTATGTCAAAAACGGGTGGACGTATTGGTGCGGTCACAACTTTTCCTTGGACCAATTTCCGAAGGCCGAAATTATTGAACATTTCATCAAATTGTTCAGGAGTGATTTCAACCGCGTCAACCGGGATGATCGAATTCGGGTTTGGTTCTTCTCCGATAATCGGTGCTTGCGGATTGGGATTTTCTTCGTTGGGTTCCGGAACGGGTCCGTAAATCGGACGGGTGCGTTGCTGATTGGCTTCATAAGCCCACTTTATAGAACATCTCAGGGTATCCGTTTGCGTCAAGCACCGCGTAAATTAGGTTTTCCATTCTCACATTCCCTTCGTTTTACGTTCCAACCGCGACATAATCGACGCGGTAGCCCACACCGTCACCAACCGCGATGCCGTTCGTGGAATTCTTGGCAACGACTAGGAATGCACCCGCATTTTACCTTGGTTCGTTTGCGTCCCGGATCAAGCCGCGGCAGTGGCGTTTCGTCACAAAAGACCTTGGGCTGAGACCGGATGACCAATAGTTCGTCGTAGAGAAGCTCAAGCCACCAGGCGACCCGCATCACCCAGATACCAAGCGTGCATCGATCGATGGTGATGCCGCAAGTCGCAAGCATCTGGGACTGACGATACAGTGGCAAATGCCAGGCAAACTTGGCAACGGCGACGTGCGCTGCAAAAGCCGTCGTCACCATGCCGCCGTCCATCACGCGTGCCGGCGCTGGCGCCTGCACAACGCCACTCTCACAGGCCCGGCATGCGTAACGCGGCCGGATCGTCCGCTTGACACGGACAATTGCCGGAACATCATATATCAATTTAACCGTAACGTACTTCTGGTCACTCCGTCGCGCTGTTACCGATACCCCGTCAATCCAAGGGAACCATCACCATGCGCGTGCAAACCATAACCGGAATTACGTTGGCAGTCATTTTCGCAGGAACGGCACAAGCGGCGATTCCGCAGATCAATGCGACCTGTCCTAACAACATCGAAGTTCACGCCGACGAAGGCGGACCCGTCTATATTGGAGGCAAGGAGGCGAAGCTAAAAACCTTCAATGCCAATTATTATGAAGCCTCGCTCAAGGGCGTGACCATTTCCATCAGCATCAATTCTGACGGATCGCCATCAGTCTCGTACACAAAGAAAGGTGCCGGCAACGGAATGTGTTCGGTGAAGTAGCTAAATGGATTTCATGAGGCTCCTGAAGTCGTTCGAGGAATTCCTATACGAAATCGTCTCTTGGATTGTCTTCTATCCGGTAACGATGTGGCGAACGATTCGACACCCATCAAAGCTGATGCGCTACGCCGACGTCGAACTTCTCGATGATGATGAAGACCGCTATAGCGACACGCTCAGTCCGCCGCTGTTTCTGCTCGTCACCCTGTTAATCGCCCATGGCATGGAGTTAGGCCTGCTGCGGCAATCGGTGGTCCTTCCTTCGCTGCTTTCTACCGATGCCAATCTACTAGTCTTCCGTGCCGTGTCGTTCAGCATTTTCCCCTTGCTTATGGCGTTGAAGCTTCTGCGCCACGCCGGAACGCAGCTGGATCGGAAGACGCTGCAGCCACCATTCTACAGTCAATGCTATGTCGCAGCGCCCTTTGCCCTTGGCATCGACACAGGGATCAACCTGATGCGAATTGGCGCACACGTTCCGAAACTGGCAGGCATGGCGGTGTTGACGCTGGCCCTTATCTGGTACGTCACCATCGAGACACGCTGGTTCCGCCGCGACCTTGGCATCTCCACCGGCCGCGCCATCTTCATGGTCGTCGTGACGATCCTTGAGGCGGCGGTCGTCGTGATGCTCTCAGCTGCCATCATTATTTATGCGGCGGCGCCTCGTGCCGGATAGGCCCGCTTTCGATTTCGGACAGATGATCTGCTTTTCGCATTACAAACAAGTCCCAAACGGAGTGTCTGACGACCTGCAGCACAATCAACGGAAACGTTAAACTCAAGAAAGCCCGCCAACCGGATAACCGGCGGCGGGCAAAATCTCATCTGATGAATCACTTGGGCTGGCTACATGGAGACAAGCAATAATTGGGCCATGTTGAAAACAAGCCCCTTTCCCGGCAACCCTGACCGGCAGGGAAACTATCAAGGAGGAGATGCAGTCCTACGCCGATCGTAGTCCTCGCGCGCCTGCATCGTGGCGGTGAGTGCAGCAATGGCATCTGACATGCTGACCGTACTGTCCTGCAGCCGATCGAGCCGGGTAAACGTATCATTTTGAAATTTGGCACCTGTTTGGTTTTCGACCACTGTCGATCGCCTTGGGCCGATTGCTCGATCGCGGTCGTGGCTGTCTTTTCGATCCGGTCTATACGCGAGCCCTGAAACGATATTGCGTTCTGGCTTGCCGTTGCCTGCTTCTCAAACTGGTCATTCAGCCACGCCGACCTAAGCGAAGCTGCGTGATGCCCTATTTTGTCGGCCCACCCTTATCGGTTGCTCGGTTCGAATAGCCGCCCTCATCGCCAAATCGCCAGACAATAGCTTGAGCGCGACGGCTAAAGTTTCCTTTGCCATCTTCTGTCCTTATCTTCTGTAGGTTGAGCCCGTTGGAAGAGTTCGGGGGCGGCCGCCTAGTCCCTAGTCCGTTCGATTAAGGGGCGGAACATATTAGCGGCAGAGCCATTAGAAACCTGTCGCGAGAATCCTAACTTGCCAGCAGAGGCTCGGCGCAAAACGCGCCGTACCCGGTCAAGCGCTGAGCCTCATTCGATTTTGTTCCTGGCGCCCAAATTTACGCGTAAAATAAAGATGCTGGTGTAGTCCCCACACTCAGCAAAGGTTTGGCCCTCGATATTCTTCCACATACGCAAGGGCCAAGCCTCACCCTTTTTCCGGAACAGATGCTCGACGCGAGCGTTTATTGATGCTGGCATTGGGTCAGCAGTAGAGCTTGGCGATACCCCCGGGCATGAGGATAGGACCAAGCCGACGATCGGATCCGGAAATCTCCTAATCTCACATCCGAACCCGACCGAATAAAGCTTGGTCCGCTATGGAATCGCAGGCCAAGCTTCACCATATATTAACCATGGCAGCGCACGCTCCATTGGCTGATAGGCCAACTTCAGCCGGCCTGACTTGCTTTTGTATGGCGTATCGGCAGGTCAGGCCATTTGCTATGGCCAACGGTGATACTTTGCGCATGCTTGGCCACGCAATCGAGCGCGTCGTGGTTCCAGGTAAGCCGCAAATATTGGCCGATTTCAGCGAAGCGACCAGTGTACTCTGATGTCCAATATATGAGATCGTTTGGACATAATGCGATTGTCCAGCAGCGGACATAGCATTGACGATAGGGGCGATTAGGTATTCTTCTAGATACAATCGTTGGGCAGCACGCTAACGATTGAGTATGGGTTCTCGCCCAAATCAGCGCGGGAGGACTTGTTCATGCGTCATCTCAGAAAACTTTTCTATTCAAGCGAAGACTGGCACCTAATGCAACGCGCTCACCTCAGGGCGTCGAGGCAATTGCAGCGGTGTCCAAAATCGCACGAAGATGCCGGCCGCCTCGCCCGACGGGTCATGACTCTGTTTGATGAGGGGCTGCGCGACGAAGATGCAATCGTGTCGGCAGCAGTTTTTCAAGAACATCTTGTCACCGAGATTATGACCAACAGATACGCTGGAAGCTCTCATGTCCCGGCGGCTGGATAGCAAGCTCGAGTGCCCGAAGTGTCAGACCATCTATCTTACGCTTACAAGCAACGTGGATGTTAATACCCCAATCCATTGCAGCTCATGCGGACATTTTTTGGGTAGGTGGGGTGAGCTTGAACGTGATTTCTATAAGCAGGGCGGCAGTCACGGCGTATTTTCCATGCGCGATGGTGAAATTATCAGCATCGACAATCCTGCCAATGAAAATCATATCTCGGGCGGGTCAAAAGGATCATCCTCAGATTGAGTGTTGTGGCGGTTGTATTGTGCCTCAGCGATCTCCAACCGCTTCAATAGGTCGGCGAAGTCTGCGTTGGACTGAAGCGGAATGTTTGTCGACAGTGCTTGGCGGAAGACGGGGTCAGCGGAACCTTTAAGGAACGCTTTAGTCTTTTCGTCGTTCACATCCCCTGACATAGACCAACTCTCCAATGTCCGCTAATGGACAATTCGAGAGAAGGTTCCACACGAAGTGTTTAATCATGGTCGCTTTTAGAAAATAGCTTCTTGTAGGCTCGCTCCGCTGCCCCATAGAAGCCACCCGAGTGAATGATCAACCCCTGCCGGTCGAGTACCGTGACCTTGCCCCGCGCAGCGCGGATAAATCCCTTGCCTTCGAGCACATGCAGGGTTTCGGTAACCCAAGGCCGGCGCACGCCCAGCATAACAGCCATGAACTCGTGGGTGAGGTAAAGTTCGTGACCATGACTACGATCATGGACCATCAGCAGCCAGCGTGCGAGCTTGGTCTCGGCCTGTGCCTGTGCGTTGACAAGCGAGGTTGCCGCCGCCTGCACGATGAAACACTCGACAAAGAGAAGAAGATGCTGCCGCAATGTGGCGCTTTGTGCAACCGCGGTTATGAGATGCTCTGCGGCAATAGCGTATCCAGCGCCGGCAAGCTGCATGTAGGTCCAGTGCGACGTCATATGGACGCCAAGTAGCAGCGAGGTACCGGTGACGCCCTCGAAACCGGTCAGGCCTATTTCGATATCGCGTCCTTTTGGACTTTTCGCAACAATCGACGCAATGCCGCTCTCAAGAAAAACCGCCTCTTTGATCGGCACGCCGGGCTCTTCGAGCTGTTGGCGAAGCTCAAACTCCTTGAGCTCGAGGTGCGGCATCAGGCTACTGAAGTCTTCTGGCAGCAGGCTTTTAAGCAGTTTGTTTCGTAAAGCCGTTTGGATGACGGTCATACTGTTCCTTCCTGCGCGGAACAAATAAGTGATCCTCCGCTTTTGAGAGAACAATCAATAACCGATTGGCAGGCAACAACAATGGATTGTCCTCCAGCAGACAAACCGGTTAGAATTACGCCGACAATGTCTAGGTAAAAGCGCCCGCGCTCAAAGGCGACGAGATGGAAGCCATCAACCTTTTTCGCAGGCTGTGTAACAGTAAGGATACACCCGATGACGCCGTGCGTATACGCGTATTTACAAATGCGGAAGGGACGGTTGCTGAGGTTGAATGGCCGGCAAATGACAAGACAGATGCCGGCGATTACTTTTATGCTACCTATGTGCCCTTAGCGTTGGAGCGCGCGCTCGACGTCAAGGAAAATTATGGTTTTGCGGAGATCGTAGTGATCCTGGATGATCTATCCCTGTGGCGACCGGCCTGGGGTCAATTGACCTAATAGCCACGTCTTCCACTCAGCTTCCACGGAAAGTCGGGAGGCAAGATTAGTGCGCCCGCCCCCCGAAAAGACCGAACGCTGGGCTTTTAGCAGCGGTCGGCTTGGCGAGGGAGGGTATACCTGAGCGATAGGAGCGTCTATACATCGCGCTTTGAGAGGTGTAGTTCCTCAATGAATAAGTAAATCGATTGATCCGAAAGCTCTGATACTTCCCATGCATTTGCGCCTATGTATGAGGGTTATCAAACATTCAATACGGTCTCTGTCCTTGGGAAGACGCCTGGCCAACCCGAGAATGGTTGGCCGCCTTGCGTTCGTCGAGGCCGAAGGAGCAGGCAACTTCATGGAGGCGGCACCTCGGCCGGCATCTACGGGCAGACCAGACCCGAAGGGAGAAGCGGAAAACGCCATTGGCAAGAGATCGATGGCAAGCACGATAGGTGCGCGCCTGGTGTGTCCGTTTAACCCGATGTCGCGCTATCCAGGCTATTGACTTCCTTGTCCGCAAATGCGTCCGGAAATCCAGGGTATAACTTCTTGACCATCATCTGAATATTTCACTGTCACAGCAGCTTCGGAATTCGAGACGACAGTTGCCCTTACCCATTCACGCTTCTCCTCGTCACCCGCGCGTGGCTCACCGCCTTGAAGAACTTTTATGACATCACCGCGTTTCAGAGAACTCCTGAGTTTTTCACCGGTATCTGGATTTTCCATGACAAATTCCTCCACACCGTATAACACGCACAAGCCAAACTAGTTGCTCGGCGAAACGCGCGCCCTTAATATGCGGTCATCCGATCCGCGAGGCGGCTTGTTGGAATATGGCCGTACACGGTCGCCCGAGTGAAGGAGCACGGCAACTGCCGTATCCTACCGTAACCTACCTTGTACAATTTCAGCATTGTGCAACAGTTTTTCCTCGATCACGCGGGGGACGACTGCTATGCTTAGAATTGGAACATTGCTTCTTGCAACGTTAAGCTTGAATGTCGTTATTCACCATGGCGCGAACGCACAACAGGTCACGGGCGAACCCGGTTCGCCAAGCGCCACGACGACAATCGACGGGAGATATCTGCCGAACCCGCCCGAGCCATTTCGAGGAGATATCGGCCTCGATGCGACGAACTCCAAAGCGTACTGGCCACCACAGATCGTTCCACCGAAGGGGGCGCCTAATATCCTTCTCATAATGACCGATGACGCCGGCTACGGTGTCGCTGGCACGTTCGGAGGAGTGGTTCCTACACCAGCGCTTGACAGGGTTGCAAATGCTGGGCTTCGCTTCACGCAATTCCATTCGACGGCACTTTGCTCGCCGACACGTGCAGCGCTGATCACAGGGCGCAATCACCATTCTACAGGTTTTGGCGTCATTTCCGAGCAAGCGACTGGCTATCCTGGCTATGACTCGATCATCGGCGTGAACAATGCCACGATCGGCGAAATTCTAAAGCAGAACGGCTATGCGACATCGTGGTTCGGTAAGAACCATAACACCCCGGCCTTCCAATACAGCAGCGCAGGGCCGTTCGATCAGTGGCCGACTGGCATGGGCTTCGACTATTTCTACGGCTTCATGGGCGGTGACAGCAACCAGTGGACGCCATACCTGTTTCAAAACACCACACAGATTTTCCCGTGGATAGGCAAGCCCAATTATAACCTCATCACTGATGAAGCCGACAACGCTATAAACCATATAAAACAATTGAATGCTGCTGCGCCTGACAAACCCTTCTTCGTCTACTATGTGCCCGGCGCTACTCATGCTCCGCACCATCCAACGCAAGAGTGGATCGACAAGTTCAAGGGCAAATTCGACATGGGGTGGAATGAACTGCGTGAGCAGATTTTTGCCAACCAGAAGCGGCTGGGTGTCATTCCGGCAAACACCCAATTGACGCCTTGGCCGGATGACCTGCCGAAGTGGGATACACTTGATGCCGAGAGCAAGAAGCTTTTCGCGCGGCAGGCGGAAGTCTTCGCTGCCTATGTGGCATATTCCGATCATGAGATTGGTCGCGTGATCCAGGCTGTTGACGACATTGGGAAACTCGACAATACGCTCGTCATCTACATTGAAGGCGATAATGGAACCAGCGCGGAGGGTAGCACCCTTGGCACGCCCAACGAATTGATAACCATCGAGGGCATGGAGATTCCGGTCGCCGACCAGATGAAGTTCTATGACGTTTGGGGTTCCGACGAGACTTATCCGCATATGTCGGTTGCCTGGTCATGGGCCTTTGACACACCATTTAAGTGGACGAAACAGGTTGCCTCTCATTTCGGCGGGACACGGCAAGGTATGGCGATGGCGTGGCCGGCGCGGATCAAGGATGCCGGGGCCATCCGCAGCCAGTTTCATCACGTGATCGATATCGTTCCAACTATCCTTGAAGCGACAGGCATCGTCGCGCCTGTCATGGTCAACGGCGTAGCGCAGAAACCGATCGAAGGCGTCAGCATGGCCTATAGCTTTGACAATGGCCAAGCGCCATCGGCCCGCAAGACTCAATATTTCGAAATGTTTGGCAACCGCGCGATCTACAATGACGGCTGGATCGCCGCCACGACGCCACCCGCTGCACCGTGGTTGATGGGCACGACAAAGATGCCGGACGTCATCGATGGATACAAATGGGAACTCTACAATCTTGCCGAGGACTTTTCGGAGTACAACGATCTTGCTGCGCAGATGCCTGATAAACTCCATCAGATGCAAGAACTGTTTCTCATGGAAGCGGCAAAGTACAATGTATTTCCCCTGGACAACTCGATCCTTGAACGGCTTCTCACCCCGCGACCGAGTGCGACTGCCGGGAGAAACGACTTCACCTACGCGGGGGTGATTTCTGGCATCCCGTCAAGCAATGCACCAAGCATCATCAACAAATCCTATACGATCACGGCTGAGGTCGAAGTACCGCAGGGCGGCGGTGAGGGGATGCTCGCTACCACGGGTGGCCGCTTTGGCGGATACGGGTTCTATCTCCTCAAGGGCAAGCCCATATTCCTGTACAACTTCGTTGATATGGAGCGCTTCCGATGGGAAGGTAGCGACACGCTCGCGCCCGGCAAGCATACGCTCGTGTTCGATTTCAAGTCCGACGGTCCCGGTTTCGGCAAGGGCGGAACTGGCGTCCTTAAAGTGGACGGCGCTGAGGTTGCGAATGCGAAAATTCCGCATACTATTCCGGCTCTGATGCCTTGGGATGAGACCTTCGACATCGGCCTAGATACACGGACAGGCGTCGAAGACAATGATTATCAAGTGCCTTTTGCCTTTAACGGAGCGATAGCAAAGCTAGAGGTATCACTGCAGCCGTAGACTGGATATGCCGTCCTTGCGATATGGGCCCGCGAAGTCTGCAATCAATGCCGGATGAACGCTTTGAGAACGCCCGAATATGTACGTCAGACTATATAAGCTTCGATCGGCAATGAGCCTGGCCGCGAGCGTTCCTGTTTTTGCCTCTCGTCGTGGCATGGCTTGCACACGCACCTGAGGTTCGTGTCCTTTCAGAACAAATATTCGCTGCCGCGATGGCGTATCCTATGGTCAGCTACCTGGTGAGACGTCTTGGCCCGGTGCGTTTGCACATCTGGCAGGTGAACAGGTCACGAACGAGAACTGACATCCGCAATTTCTGCCAGCGTGCGCTCTTTACCATTTGCGCCAGGGCTGAGTGTCGGCTCTGTACCGAGAGCGTTCTATCGCCAGGCGCATATCTGGGGCTCTTTTGCGAAATTCGGGTTTCATTACCGCGTTCGTAAGATGACTCCGTTCGCGGTCGCTTCAAAATCATGTCCATCCCCGGCATGATCGCCTACGAGGCGGAGCTTATTGCAGCAGTAGTCGATACTCGTCTGGCTCCAAGGGTCGCCCCAAGTATGTCTTTGAAGGCAGCGGCAATGCCATCACCTGTACGCCAAGGGGCAGCGTTGACGCCGAGGTATGCACCTATACCTCGCCTGCGGTCGGCAGCATTACCACGAAGAACTCACCATTGTGGAAGTCGGTTCCCCAGCAACAACTGTCTATTTTGCAGCGGTCATCGGCTCGTCGTCACTGCCCATAGGTTTCTCTCTGGGTCTATGACCGGTACGAGGTTGAACCGTTTCAGGGACCGGACAACGCCAAAGAAGCCATCAATCATGTCGCGATTAGAACAGGCGACAAGCCCTCATGGAAATCAGGAGGGTTCTGATCCTGATAATATCACGCGAGAGACGGTGACGCTCGCTGGCGAGCGGAATGAGCAGAACACAGGAACATCGGACCAGCTTCCCTATGCGTCCGATGCAGGAAGCAATGCTGACCCACTCCCCAGCTTTGCTTCCGATACTGGGCCCGGCGATTCTTTGGAACCCTCCCCGAGCGAAGAATCGTCGGGCTCAAATCGAAAGAATGACCAAGCATGGGTCGAGCAGAAGAACGGTGCTATCGTTCGACGGCTGGTCGACTATGGCAGGTTTGTGGGTGCTGAAGCGACAGCGGGCGCTTGTTCGTCTCTATGACGCGGTGCGGCTGCATGGCAATTTGTTCCAGCCCTCATTCAAGCTGCGCTTGATCACACGCATCGGTGCGCGTGTGATTAAGCGGTATCATCCGCCCGCACCACCGGTCGAGCGCGTATTGGCTCACCCCGAGGTGGTCGAGGTCGACAAGGAGCGGCTGAACGCGATGCTAGCAACGGCGGACCCGGTGATGCTGTTCACCGGCATCCGTGCAGCACAGGAAAATCTGGGCAGACGGGTCGATCGTCGCGGCCTCAATGCCAAACCTGAAGAGCCCGTCGTCATCGATCTGCAGCGCTTCGCCTCGAATCTAAACACGGCTTGGCAAAGTGGTGAGACGCGACCGACGCATAAAAGACCCTATCGGCGGAAAAAGGATCGTGCCCCGGCACGTGGTGTACGTGACGGCGGTGTAACCGTGTGATGACCACCCCGCAAAGCCGCTCACTCGCTACAGCGCGATTGAGTGCGCGCTCGTGCTACCGTCAAGCTACACCATTCGCTGGGACCGATGCCTCTTCAAACCGCCACATCGTTTGGTAGCATTCTTCGTTGAGACAATAGGAGGGGTCAGTTTTTCATTTCGCCCGACAAAAACCGTCAATCCGACTGCTTTAGCTGTCAGCCCGCATCTGCACTCAGCTCCACTGACAGGAAACCTTTGCGCGAGTTGACCGTTATATCTAGACGAGGAAAAGGTTAGATGGCATCCGTCCGATACATTGTTGCGGACGTCGACAAGGCGGGCGAGTTTTATCGAGACAATCTCGATTTTAAGATAGACAAGCATAATCCTGGCAAGTTCGCCGCTCTGCTGCGCGAAGACTTGACGCTGTATCTGAGTGCCCCAGGTGCGGGCAGCGGTGGTCAGGCGGGCGGCGATCCGAAGCCCGGTGGGTGGAACCGATTTATGATCGTTACAAACGAGGTCGATGCCCTCATTGAGCGGTTGCGCCGGGCTGATGCAAGATTCCGTGGCGAAATCAGCGACGGCGGTGCTGGCCGCGCCATCTTGCTTGAAGATCCATCGGGCAACGTCATCGAGCTATTCGCGTTCAAGAAGGATTGAGCTTGACGCGAAACTGACGGCGGCGGGCTATTGGTATTTTGAAACGTTTGCTCATGCTCACCGTCGCGTTCGCCCGCCTAGCAGGTTTCTCCCGTCTTCGACCAAAAGCGGACGGGCCACCTATCTCAATCATACAGTTTATGGGTTCACAGCGTACAGTAGGGCCCTATATTCAGCGGTTCTGTTCGATAGCAGCCCACACTTTCTTCAGAAGGCCCCTATATTTAACGCCACTCAGCCGGGCGTTGGCCAATTTGTTAGCTCCGTCGCAACGCAGCAGTAATAGACAGATCCGCGATTGCATACCTCCCTGGTGCGGGTTCAGCCCCAGCTTACCACTCTATTTCATTTCCTGCAGACGATTGTCGGCCGCATGATGCAGCACCAAGCACAGTCAACGCTGACCTCAATATCCGCCAATAATGGGCAGTATTTCGCCAGTAATGTAGCTCGAACAGTGCGAGGACGCCAAGAAGACATAGGCCGGAGCGATCTCCTCCGGCTGCGCCGGCCTTTTCATTTTTGTATCTGCTCCGAACCTTGCAACGTCCTCAGCTTCCTTATCCGCGGGATTCAGCGGCGTCCACACTGGTCCTGGCGCGACCGCATTGACGCGGATGCCTCGGGCAATAAGGTTTCCAGCCAGGGCGCGCGTGAAGGCATGAATGCCGCCTTTTGTCATGGAATAGTCCAGAAGGTTTTTGCTTCCCATGATCCCTGTCACGGACCCGGTGTTGACGATCGCCGAGCCAGGCTTCATGTGCGCTGCCGCCGCCTGTGATAGGAAAAAATAACCATAAAGATTGGTCTTGATCGTCTCGTCAAAATGCTCGTCCGTCAGCTTCTCAAATTCAGTCGTATGAAGTTGGAATGCCGCGTTGTTAACCAGAACCTCCAGTGAACCAAAGGCCTTGATTGTCTTATCGACTGCACGCCGGCAAAAGACTGCTTTGCGAACATCGCCGGCAATGATCAGGCATCTCCCTCCCTCTTTTTCCACCATCTCCTTGGTGATCTCAGCATCTGCAGCTTCGTCCAAATGGATGATGGCGACGTTGGCCCCTTCGCGCGCAAATAAGACCGCCACCGCCCGGCCAATGCCGGAATCGCCACCACTGATCAGCGCTACCTTTCCATCAAGCTTTTTCGAGCCGACATAATACGGGGCATCGAACATTGGGGCAGGGTCAAGTGCCATCTCGCTACCAGGTTTTTTCAAGTGTTGTTTTGGAAATGGCGGTGCGGGATAGTCCCGGGCTCCGGTTTGCGGTACGGCCGACCCGGTTGTTTCTTGGCTTGGAGCTTTGTCGACCTTCTCCTGAAT